>CAYSHJ010000131.1:0-4663 GCA_964430385.1 uncultured Planctomycetaceae bacterium | reverse complement strand
TGATCACTCGCTCACCGCTGGGGAGTCGCCACACTCCAATTTCACCCCGGCTGCTGCGAGCCGCCAGAACGGAACCATCTTTCGATGCGGCGATGGCGTTCCACGGAGCCGACTCGTCGAGTACTCGCGGTTGGTTCGGAGCGGTCAGGTAATCCACGATGGTGATGCGGTGATCTTCCGCGACGGCGAGACGGTCATTCATCAAGCACAAAAAGTCTTATACACCCGGACACGAAAGCGTGAAGTCGTGCGTCGCCGGTGGCGACAACTTGAACGCGCGCACGCGGCCGCTCTTGCTAGCCGTCAATAACTCGGAGCCATCCGGAGACAGTTGCAGGTCGTATGGCTGAAGGCCGTCGTTGGGCCAGACGTTCGTTGGCGGCGGAGGTTCACTTTGCATTTCGTCTTTCAGCGGGATCGGCCACTCCCAAGTGAAGCCGTTCACGTCGGCGACGAAGATCCGCTGGCTTGACGGATCAAAGCGAACGCGGTCGATCTTGTCTTTCAGAGTCCAGTCGCAACGGGACTCGTTCCGCTCCAAATCCCACACCAGCAACTGTCCGATGGCGGTACCAACTGCGAGCTGATGGCCATTCGGCGAGATTGCCAAAGTATCAACCTTCTCATTGATTCGGCTCGTGAGCGACTCGCCGGTTCGCGAATCCAAATCCCAAACGCGCACGTTGAAGTCGGTTGATCCGGAGAACAATCGGCGGCCATCGGGATGCAAGACGATCACGTCAATCGAATTGGTGTGCCCTGTGAGTGTGCCGAGCGGCTCGCCGGTAAGAACGTTCCACAAGCGGATGGTGGGTTCGTTGCCACAGGTGATCAGCATTTCCCGCCGCGCGTCGTAGATCACTTCATAGGCGATGTGATCGGGATGTGCGAGGAAGTGGAGGGTTTCGGTACGAGTGGCCACGTTCCAAGCCTTGATGGCTCCGTCGTCGCCGGCGGTCCAGAGCGTCTGACCGTTGGGCGAAAAGGCCAAGCCGTTGACTTCGCGCTGCTGAGCTGGCCATTCGGCGACGGTCTGTCCCGACGCCAAGTCCACGATCCGAACCAGATCATCGCGACCGGCAACCGCCAGTTCACGGCCATTGGGAGCAATCGCCATTCGATAAACGGCTCGCGGCAGGTGCGTGATCTCGCGCGACTCACAACGGAATTGGCGATTCAACCAATGCCACTCCGGGCCGCGCAACGAACTGCGCGCGATTTCATTCGTGGCGGCGGCCCCGGCGGCGGACTCGGCGTATCGCGACACGATGGCCTGCACTTCCAGAGCGTCCCAGTTTCTCCACGCCTCGAAGGCCCGGCCGATGTCATAGGCATAGACCGTTTCCAACGCATGCCGCTCTTCGTCTTCAGCTCGTTGTTTCGCGACTTGTGAATGTTCCAGCGACGTGCGGAGTTCGTCGTTGGCGATTTCGAATTTCGTATTCGTCAGCGAGAGGTTGGTGTTCAGCGTCTCGACGGTGTGTCCGTGTCGAGCCAGCAAGACGACAACCACGGCGACACTGATCACGATGCTGGCGATCAACCCAGCCCAAGCGGGATATCGTTTGGTCCAACGTCCGATCCGCTCCGCCAACGTCGGCAAGCGCACCGCCACCGCGTGTCCTTGGATGAACTCGCGCAAGTCCGCCGCCAGATCCCGTGCCGTCGGGTAGCGGTTGGTCGGCGTTTTTTCGAGGCAGTGCAAACAGATCGCATCCAGGTCGCGCGGCAAGTTGGCTCGGTGATGGCGCAGCGGAACGGGATCGTCGTGTACAACCGAATGTAGCAAACCGAGGGAGTTCGATCCGCCGATCGGCATCTGACGCGTCAAAAGCTGATACAGGATCACTCCCAACGAGTAGACGTCCGAAGCCGGCCCCATCTGCGAATTCTGGCCCTGAGCCTGTTCGGGCGACATGTACAACGGCGAGCCGAGCACGGTTCCGTCTTGCGTGATCGTGACGTCGGCTTCGCGAAATCGAGCCAATCCGAAGTCGGCGATTCGCGGCGTGAACGGCAGATTCCCGCTCGAATGAGTCGCGTCGACCAAGATGTTGGACGGCTTCAAGTCGCGATGCAGAATCCCCGCCTCGTGAGCGATTTGCACGGCGTCCGCCAGTTGCGCGACGGTCTCCGCCGCCAACTCGAGAGGCAGCGGCTGCGGAGTCTGCTCCAACCAATCGGCCAGAGTGATTCCGGCAACATATTCCGACACCAGGTAGAACTGCTGCTGATCGAGTCCGGCGTCGAAAACCGGGACGATGTTGGGATGATGCAACGCGGCCGAGGCTCGCAATTCCGTGACGAATCGCCGCCGGCTCGTTTCCGGCAACACCGACACCGGCAAGTGCGCGATCTTCAACGCAACGATCCGGCCCAGCAATCTGTCTTGAGCACGAAAAACCGTCGCGAAACCGCCGATTCCAAGAGCCTCAAAAATCGTGAACCGCTCAGCCAGCGGCAACTTGGATTGGCCTTGATCGACTTGCCCAGGACGAACAGTGAAAGCGTCGCCTGGCCGCGCCGTGACCGGGCCACCACCCTGCTCGGTCGATTTGTCCGGCGGCGTGATTTGCGTCACGACCAATTTGCGTTCTCGAAGCGCGATTTCAAACGATTCGTCCGAGAGGTCCGGAAGCCAATCCAGCTCGCCTGTCCATTGTCCCCTGAAGGTCAATGCGTCGGCGATTGCCTGACACGCGACGCAATGATCGAGATGGGCCACCACAAGATCGACCGTGCCGCTGATCGGATGGCCGCTCAAGCATCCCTGAATCGCCGTGCGATCGGGACACGCCGAGATCGGTTCGGCTTCGAGGGGCATCAAATCAGGAGTTTTTGAAGCTGCGGAGGTCATTGATCATCCGTTGCACTTCGGCCTTCAAGCGGTTGAGCACGGTGAACTTCGCCTTGTACTCCGTTTACTTGCCCTCTCAGCACAGGTTCTTCCACCGCCATTCCAAAGATTCTTAGAGTTTTTGGCAAGTCGCCGACCATGCTCGTGGTCACGCGAATCGCGGTGCGGCGAGTTGCTTCCCAGAAGTCCAATGTCAAAGGACAATTCTCTTCCTCGTCGCAAAGGTGAAAAATTCAGAATAGACCTGCGAGTTTGGAAAGGTTGCTCATGCGTTTTCGTTGGCATGTTCTTCTTGCCGTTGAATGCTTGATCCTGTTCGCTCTCGGCGGTTCCGTGTGGGCCGATGACTGGCCGCAGTGGATGGGGCAAAAGCGGGATGACGTGTGGCGTGAGACCGGCATCGTCGAGAAGTTTCCGGAGAAAGGCTTGCCGGTGAAGTGGCGAGTTCCCATCGCGGCGGGATACTCCGGCCCGGCGGTCGCGGGCGGAAAGGTATTCGTCACGGATTTCGTTAAAGGCTCCGGCGAGTCGGTCAACGATCCCGGCCAGCGCCCGCAATTGACAGGACGCGAGCGAGTCCTCTGCTTCGATGTCGCATCCGGCAAGACGCTGTGGAAGCATGAGTACGACTGCGCGTACGCGATTTCATACCCGTCGGGACCGCGAGCGACTCCGTCCATCGACGCCGGATTGGTCTTTTCGCTCGGAGCCGAGGGAAACTTGATCTGCCTCGACGCGAACAAAGGTAACGTCGTTTGGTCAAAGGAGCTGAAACAGGAATATAAGACTGAATCCCCAACCTGGGGCTTTTGTGCTCATCCGTTGATCGACGGCAACAAACTGATTTGCGTGGTCGGCGGCGAGAACAGTACTGCCGTCGCGTTCAACAAAGAGACTGGCAAAGAACTGTGGCGGTCGCTGTCGGCACGACATCCCGGCTACTGCCCACCGACGATCATCGAGGCGGGCGGCACTCGGCAACTGCTGATCTGGGACGCCGACAACCTTAACAGCCTGAATCTCGACACCGGCAAGAAGTATTGGTCGTTCAATCTCGCGCCGCAGTACGACATGTCGATTGCGTCTCCGCGTCAATCGGGCGAACTGCTGTTCGCCAGCGGGATCGGAAACGTCGGCGCGTGCCTGAAGTTATCGAGCGACAAGCCCGGCGCGGAATTGTTGTGGAAAGGTTCCGCTCGCACCGCCGTGTACTGCGCGAACAGCACGCCGTTTCTCGAAGACGGCATGATCTACGGAGTCTGCTGCAATCAAGGCCAACTCCGCGGTGTGAAGCTCGACACCGGCAATCGCGTTTGGGAAACCTTTGAGCCAACGACGGGCACGCAGCGCGGTGGCCACGGCACCGCGTTTCTCGTCAAGCATCAGGACCGCTTTTTCCTGTTCAGCGAAACCGGCGACTTGATCTTGGCGAAACTCAACTCGAAAGGTTACGACGAGATCAGTCGCTTCCACGTGCTGGAGCCGACTCACGAATGCTTCGGCCGCTCCGTCGTTTGGTCGCACCCAGCCTTTGCCAACAAATGCTGCTTCGCCCGCAACGACAAGGAACTGGTCTGCGCCGACCTCTCCCAAAAGAAATGACCGCGCACCGGCTTTCCCAAGGGATTGCCCTGTCTCAAGGGATTTAACGGACCTCGGCGGGTCGATCACCTCATTTTCCAAGCCTATGATAGGTGATCGATTTGGGGGGGCATCAAGATTCAATGACGACAAAAGCAGCTTTCGGCATCCTCACCCTGCTTGTGGGGTGGGTCGGTGTAGGTGACGTCTTTGCCGGAACGGCGG
>CAYSHJ010000130.1:0-2462 GCA_964430385.1 uncultured Planctomycetaceae bacterium | reverse complement strand
TGAGTACCAATTCCACGCCCATGAGCACCCCGATGCCGTTCCGCTTGGTCGTCATGCAGACGACGCCGCAGACAAACAGCACGGCTCCCACGAACAACAACGGATTCGGTCCAATCGCTTCCATAGTTTCTCGGTTCGGTGGGGTCAGTTTGGATTCACGCGACGCTTGGCCCGAGCCAAGTACGACGCACCGATGAGTACGACCAACAGATGCACGGAGACGATTTCAAACGGCAACAAGTAACCGGAACTCAGCGGCGGTGGCTTGGGAGTCGGCGGCGTGGCTCCCGGCAGCGACGGAACTGCGGCGTCCTTCGCCGGTGAGGCGATGTCCACTTGCGGGCCGAGATTCAAATCGCGATCCGCACGCAACGACAGAAAACTCAGTCCTAAAGGGCGAGTCGTGTTGCCTTGTTGAGCTTCATTAAAGCCACGACGCGTGATCTTTTCGTGCGTGCCGATGGCAATCTTGTGCGCGACGTCGTCTTCCCAATTCACCGCCGTGACAGTGCTGCCAACGATCAACAAAAAGATGACTCCGATCCCGCCCGAAAGAATGCCGTCCGCCGCAGAACCTTTGATCCGCACGAACGGGCCGGTCGCCGTCAACATCACGCCGAAGACCAACAGCACCAATGTGCCGCCGACGTACACAAGCAATTGCGTCGCGCCGACGAAGTCCGCTCCCAGCAGCAGGAACAGCACTGCGGTCGAACCCAGCGCCAGCACGAGCGAGAACGCCATGCGCACCACGTTTTGACTGATCGCCACCGAGATCGCTCCCCCGCAGGTCAAAACCGCGAACAGCCAGAAGAGGATCGTTTCGACGGTCATTGCGCGCCCCTTTCGGTAGCGGTCGAGCCGACCTGCACATCGCCACCGAATTCAGCAAAACGGGAGTTTGCCGAATATGCCTCGCCGAGAGACCGGCGTGAAACATCCGACCGAAGTAGCCGCTCCGCAGGGGACGTCGCCGACGGAATCACGGTCGTCCGTTGCAACATCTTCGCCACGACCAGCGGATACGCGACCGTCCCCGCGAACAGAAAGCAACTGATGGGAATCAGGTACTTCAGGCAGGTCGTCATCACTTGGTCGATTCGCAGGCGAGGCAACGTCCAACGCACCCAAATCTGCACGCACACCAGAACGGACGACTTCACCATGAAGATTGTGAAGCCAATCAGATTGGCCAGGTAATAACCAACTCCGTCCGGCAGCGCGTGCTTCATCGCCGCGACGATGCCCAAGCCGTCGTCCCAGCCGCCGAGGAACAGGACCACGGCCAGACCGCTGACCAGGAACATGCTGGCATATTCGGCCAGGAAGAAGAACGACCAGCGCATGCCGCTATATTCGGTCAGGAAGCCGGCGACCAGTTCGCTCTCGGCTTCGGCTAAGTCAAACGGCGCCCGCTTACAACTGGCCGTCGCACACGTGAAGTACACGAAGAACGCGAAGAAATTGAACGGGTGAGCGATATTCCAGTTCCACACGCCGCCCGCCTGAAGCTGAGCGATCTCATTCAGGTTGATCGAGCCGGCCGTCACGACGGGGCACAAAGCACAAATCGCCATCGGGATTTCATAACTGACCATCTGAGCCGATTCTCGCATCGCGCCGAACAGTGCCCACTTCGAACCGCTCGAATAGCCCGCCAAGATCAAGCCCAGCACTTCCAGCGACAAGATCGCCAACGTGAGAAACAATCCCACGTCTAAACCCAATGCGTCCCAACCGTCCGAGAACGGCAGCATCATGTACGCCGCGAACGAAGCCACGACGACGATATACGGAGCCAGCCGGAACAGCATTCCATCGGCGGCGGCCGGAACCAAATCTTCTTTTTGAATCAGCTTGACGCCGTCGGCCAGAGATTGCAGCCAACCGAATCGTCCGCCGCAGCGCGTCGGTCCCAAACGGTCTTGGATGCGACCCGATATCTTTCGCTCGGCCCAAATAAAGACGCCAGCCGGCAGACCGAACCAAGCACCCACCAACGCGACATGCACGATCGCGGCCAAGATCATCGCCAGCGTGGCATCGATCTCACACCCGCAAATCGGCAGGTGCTTGCCTTGAAAGAACTCGATCAGCGAGGTGGCGGCCAACAGTGGTTGCATCCTCCGGATGGACTTTCAACCCTCAACGCCACAGGCCGAGGGCAAGGAGCGGGAACTATGACAAAACAAAATTGGGGATTCAAGCGACCAGAATCCCAACCTATTTCTGGGTCGTGGGTCAGTTTGGGTGGCACGTCCCTGAGTCATCGAAGGGCGTGGCACTTGGCATCGCGGTTTTCCACGCCCTTGGCAGGGCGTGCCACCCAAATCGAGATCGAAACTGATCCATTACCTATTTTCGCAACGTCGCGATTCCCTCGCGCAGTGCCAATTGGTACAGGCTCACGTCGGCTCCGTACGCGATCAGACGAAAGCCTTTCGCGAGTTGCGTCTGGCCGT
>CAYSHJ010000129.1:0-83869 GCA_964430385.1 uncultured Planctomycetaceae bacterium | reverse complement strand
TGTGAACCAGCAGGCAGAACAGAACGCTCAAAAAAAGTTGCATTTCAACTTCCTCTTGACGGTCATCGCTCATCAACCGCTACGCTTATTCCCAAGCTCCGCTTGGGAACACACTCCACGAAGCTCCGCTTCGCAAATCAGGCCCGGTCGTGAACCCCCGGGAAGCGGAGCTTCCGGGACGGCATTCCCAAGCGGAGCTTGGGAACGAGCGTCGTCACACGCTCGCCTTCAGTAACTTCAAGAACTCCTTGAGGAACGGCGTGTTGTCCATCCAGACGCGAGCGCTCACGAAGTTGCCGTCGACAACGACCGGCTGGTTCACGTACTGGCCGCCGACTTGCGTGATGTCGAGCGCGCACTTCGCAACACTCGTCGCCGTGCGACCTTTCAGGCAACCGGCGGCGGCGGCAATCTCGATTCCGTGGCAGACCGACGCGACCGGCTTGTTGTGCTCGAAGAAATACCGCGTGATCCGCAGCAAGTCTTGATCGTATCGCAAATATTCCGGAGCTCGGCCGCCGGAGAGAAACAGTCCGGCGTACTCGTCCGGCTGCACGTCGCGAAACGCGATGTCGGCTGGCAGGTGATAACCGGCCGTCTCGCGAGTGATGTCCCACGTCGAACCGGGCGGCACTTCATGCAGCACCATGTGGTACAGCTTCTTCTCCGGTCCCGCGATGACGACCTTAAAGCCGTCTTCGGGCAATCGAAAGTACGGATACATCGTGTCGAGAACTTCGGTCGCGTCCCCGATGACGAGCAAAACCTGGGGCATCTGTTGGCTCCGAGAATGAGGCGAATCGATCGCTGACTGAACAACTCAGGCTCTCCACCAGTCGTGTTGATTCTTGTGTCGAATCAGCCGCCGGGCGCTAGCCCACGGTTTGATTTCGCTGAACCGTGGGCGAGCGCCCGGCGGCTGATGTCTGCGTTCCAACACGAATGACGGAGAGAGAGCCACAAATCACAATACGGGACAGGATAAGCCTCGCGGCCGGCGAATGCGATTCCGGGACGAGGGGACGGAGTTCCCTGGAGTCGCTGACGATGGGAAGCGAGAATCTGCCACCCACCCAACGGTCCTCTCAAGGATTGACCTCATGTCGGAAAAGTGGAAGGCAGCAAGCAAGCGGATGGCGTCGCGAGCGCGACAGTATTGGCTGTTCAAGTCCGAACCCGAGGCGTACTCAATCGCCGATCTGGCGAAGGAGCCGACCAAAATCACGTTTTGGGACGGCGTCCGAAACTATCAGGCTCGCAATTTTCTACGCGACACGATTCAAGTGGGTGACCGCGTCTTCTTTTATCACAGCAACACCGAACCGATGGCGATTGTCGGCTCGGCGTTGGTCGTCCAGGCGGGCTATCCCGACCACACCGCCTTCGATCCAAAGAATTGCCACTACGATTCCAAGAGCGACCCGGATAACCCGATCTGGTTCATGGTCAACATTCGACTGTTGCAAGTCTTTCCCAAGCCGATCACGCGCGACGATCTGAAAGCCTGCTCTGACCTCAAGACGATGCTGCTGCTCCGGATGGGATCACGACTGTCAATTCAGCCAGTCACCGTCTCGGAGTGGCTGACGGTGCATCGGCTCGCGGGAGTGAAAGACGTCCCGTAGCCCAGGCCCTTGTGGCCTCGTTGTTCTTGATTCGTCGTGGCCGGAACTCGTCTTTCCGCGTTCGCCGCGTTCGCAGTACAGTCCGCCGCTTGGCGGAAGGCAGATTTCGGCGGCGCGGTTTTCGGGCCGGATTCGGTCGAGCGGGCAGTCACTTCGGGAAGGGAATCCCATGCGGACGATCGCAGTGATGAACCAAAAGGGAGGCGTGGGCAAGACGACCACCAGCGTCAACTTGGCGGCGGGATTGGCGTCGCGCGAACGCAAGGTGTGCGTGCTGGATCTCGATCCACAGGGACATGCGTCGATGCACTTGGGTGTTAACGCGACGGGGTCGATGCCGACGATCTATCAAGTATTCGCGGGCGAAAAAACGTTGGCTGACGTCCGTCATCTCGTGGCCCCGAACCTGTGGGTCGTGCCGGCGAATGTCGATCTGGCGGCCATCGAAGTCGAATTGGCGGCCGTGCAGGATCGAGAACTGATCTTGCGCGGGGCTCTGCAACAGCTCGTACAATCGCAGTCGCTGGATTATGTGATCATCGACTGCCCGCCATCGCTGGGTATTTTGACGATCAACGCATTGACGGCCGTGAAAGAAGTTTTCATTCCGCTGCAACCACACTTCTTCGCACTGCAAGGATTGTCGAGGCTGCTGGAGACCACGGCGCGCGTGACGCGGCGATTGAATCGCGAGCTGAAAGTCACCGGCGTCGTGATCTGCTTGTTTGAAACGGGCACACGACTGGCCGGCGACGTGATCGCTGATCTCACGAACTTCCTGAGCCAATCGGACACTCAAACTCCCTGGGCACAGGCGCGAGTCTTTCAAACCAAAGTCCGCCGCAACATCAAACTGGCGGAAGCTCCCAGCTTTGGCCAATCCATCTTTGACTACGAGTCGAAGTCGGCTGGATCACAAGACTACACGTCGCTTGTGGACGAAGTGCTCACGATGGAAGCCGCTCAATCCCAGGCGGCGTAAGTGAGCCGGATGTTGGAAGCGTCCGAGTCACTGGCACTCAACCGCCGACTAGTCACAATGCCGACACTATGACGAACTCGAATGCTCGTCCGGTGCTGGCGTGGTGTTGCTGATCGCATTAGTGATCAACGGCCGCATCGCGCGCGGGCGAACGTAAGTGCGACATTGGGAAGATATTTCGGCCCGGTTCCTCATTCCGCCGGCTTGAGGTAGATCAGCTTTCCGCAACTACGGCAGAACATGATCTTGCCGGTGCGTAAGTCGACATTTTGCTGCGGCGACAGTGTCACATAGCACGACGTGCAGACACCGTTCTCGACTGTGGCCAGTGATTCGGCTCCGTGAGCGCCCACCAGTCGGCGGTAAACGAGCATCACCTCCACGTTGAGCACGGTCTCGGCCTCGATCAGGGACACGCGCAACGTGGCGGCTCGAACTTTGAGACCGGGTTCCGCGGCTGCCGCTTGCTCGGATGTCTTGCGGATTTCGTCCTTGGCGTCAGCGACGGTCTTCTCGGCGTTGGCGACTTGCTGCTTGATTCGATCGGCTTGTTCAAGGCAATCCAGAATCTCATCCTCGAGCACACTGTTGGCCATCATGTCGGCTGCGATCTGGCCCTTCAGAATGTCGAACTCACGGTTCGAATTCGACATGTTCAGCTTGGTATTCAGATCCGCCAGCTTGATTTCGTTCGTTTTGAGTTGCAGGTTTTTTTGATCCGCTAGTTTTCGCTGCGCTACGTGCTGAGCCTTCAGTTGGTCCAGCTCAGCTTGCTTTTTGGCCAGGATGTTCTCCTTGGCCTTGATGAGTCGCGGGCCGCGTTCCAACTGGTCCTGCACGTCCTTCAGTTTCAGGTGGAGCTCATGGAGTTCTCTCAGTCCGTTCGACGCGGGCATGTATGCGGCTCCAAGATTTGGTCTCGTCCCGAGATTGTTCCCGCCGGTTCAGTTCCAGTCGGCAGGCCGAGACGACGGGACGTTCGTAATCGAAATCGACGTCACGGAACAAATCCGACAGGCGTGTTTTAACCGCTTCATCGCCGAAGCGGCAGTCTCACAGTGCGTCCGATGTTTCCCGCGAAATCACGATCTTGGAGAGACCGCGTCCTACCACGGAGCTTCCATACGATCAACAACTTGGCGAGCCAGTCGGTTGACTGCCTGTTGCATCGCCGTTGCCAGTGATTGGCCAACCTCGGGAGCGAACTCGGACTGCGCGCGGAGGGCCGCTAATTCCGGAGTGAGCGGAATCTGCTCCTGCGACAACACGCGGCCGGCGCGGAGATCCTCCCACACGACCTCCAGCGCCAAATTGATTTGTAATTCGCGCGGGTCGTCGAATTGCGTCTCACCCAGCACGCTCTTGCGCATGTCAATGATGCGGCCGGTGAGTCGCGTGTCGCCGCCGTCGGTCACCACGCGAAACGGCGTGCGAAGTTGAATCTGCTTTTGCACGGCTTCCGTCAACTGCAGCTCGATGCCGCGACGAAACGAGTTGGTCTCAATAACTGGCACCTCGACGGTCCGAATCTGTGGATCGTTCGCACTGCCGACCATGTAGCCGCACCCGGAAAGCAAGCTGATCGCGATGAGGATGAGTGGTACGACGCGAGGAGCGAACTGCCGAATGCCAATTGTTAATTGCCAATTGTTAATTGCCATCTGGAGAGTCGCGTTCTCGCTCATTTGCCGTTTGCAATCCTCAATTTGCAATGCGTCGTTGCCGCTCATCGTGTATCACTCCTCGGAGCGGACGCGAGCTCGCGCCGTTGTCGATAATTCGTCATCCGCGGCGGGTTTGGCTGGTCGCCGCGCGGAGCGAGTGCCGCGCGGTCCTGGATATTTCTCCAGCAGTTCAGGCTGCAACTCCGCCAGGACGTTACGGGCGTCGGCAGCGTGGCGCGAATGTGGATACGTATCGAGCAGATCTTCGGCGTAGATCACCATGGCTTTGGGTTTGTTTTTGCGGCGGTAGAGTTGGACCAATTCCCACAGCCGCTGTGCGCGCGCTTCGTCAATCTGCGCCAGCTCTTCCTTGAGGCGTTCCCGTTCAGGGAGGTTCGGAAATAGCCGCAGCGTGCTCTCTTTGAGCTGCCGCGCGTCTTCCAGTTGTTTCACGTCGTAGCACGCTCCCTGGTACGACGCCAGCTTCACGTGCGAACCGAGTATGAACGACGTTTGCAAGTGCGGGCTTTGCGGATATTCCTCGCGGAGCATCGAGAAATAGCGGTCGGCCTCTTGGTTGTTGGCGACGCGCAGGTAATGACTGGCCGTCATCATGATCGCGTCGTCGGCAAGCGGTCCGCGCGGGTCGTACATCCAAATCGACTTGAGCGCCGCCAGCGCATGCCCCGGCGTGTCGAACGCGGGGCGCGACTTGTCAGTCAGGTTCGGCACCAAGATCGTCGAGTGCGGCGGCTTCTCCTTCTTGGGTGTCGGCGTCGACCGCGGGTCTTCCAGATTGACCGGCTGCACGTCGTTCGAGGTCGCGAAATCGGGGAAACCCAGCCACGTGCGGGCGATCGAGAACAATCGCCGCGTGGCGACGTTCAAATGCCGCGTCGACGGATAATCCTTCAACAAGGCTTCGTAGTGTTCCTGGGCGTTGGCGAATCTTTCTTGCTGGTAGTAGGCCTCCGCCAACAGGAACAGCGAATCCTCACGCACGCGATTGTGCTCTTCGTGAAATCCGGGATCGATGCTCGAAATCTTCAGCTTCGACCAGAACGAGCGCTTCTTCTTGGAGAGCGGTTTGAGCAGCTCTTCGGCTTCGCTCAGCCGGCCATCCTGGAACAACTCTTCGGCCTGCGTGAATTGTTGTTGTTGCCGACGATGTTCGTCATCGTCAACGCGCGTCGCGGTGGAGTCCTTTGGTTTCGACCGCTCCCACCAGGACGGGCCTTCCGTGGCACTGCGACTCTCGGCGCGCGGACGGCTTTCGGGACCAGACCGTTGTTCTTCGCGACCGCGTCCACCACCGAGACCGAACAATCGCCGCGGCTCTTTCGGAGCATCGTCAGGATCGACAACCGTGACGTCCTCCTCTTCGGCTGGATCGAGCGCCGAGGATTTGTCCTTGGAGATATTGATACTGCGGCCCCAACTCCACTGTGTCAGGCTGACCGACGAACGGGGCGTCGCGCAGCCCGAGAGCAGGCACGTCAGCAGCAGCAACAATAATAATGAAGCGAGACGAGACATAACCTGTCTACGTGAATGGCAGGTACGACAGCATCTTGGGTCGTCGATCGAGAGGCTGGCAGATGGCGGCGGTGATCAGGTGCCGGAGCTCTTGAATGGTCTTGGATGGGAAAGGTGCGGTCGGTGGCGCGGGAGGTTCAATGGCGGCGAGTTGTTCAAACAAAGCCAGCGTCGCGCCGTGAATCGGATGCGACGCAAATTCGGATCGGCGACAGTTCGGACAGAGCAGGCCTCCTTGCGACACCCAGAAAACAAATGACGTGTGATCGGCCACAGTCCGTCCGCAGGCGAGGCAGGCTTTGAAGTCGGGCAGTTGACCGATTTCGCGCAGTGTGACAACTTCAAATCGCAGCACGGGCCAGCGGAAGTCGCCCACTTCGGTCAGCCGTCGCAACGTCGCGACCGCCTCATCGTACAAAACGGGGTGCGGGTCGTACTCCTCCGTGAGACCAGCTAACAGCTCAGCAACGTAGTATCCGCCGTACAAGCAATTCAGATTGCGAGCCGGCGGCCGGAACCGAGCCATCAACTGGCATTCTGTCAAAATGTCCAGTCCCCCGGATGACTTGCGTAGGAAAACTAGACGAGATTCCGCGAGCAGGTCAAGAGCCGTTTCAAACGGCCCTTTCAGGCGTTTGCCCCCCTTCGCGATCGTCGCCAGCTTGCCAAAATCGCGAGTGAACCACGTCACCACGTGGCTGGACTCGCTGAAGTCCGCCAGTCGAATCACGAGGCCAGTGGTTTTCTCAGCGGTCATAGTTTGGGACGGGAAAATCGGGAGACACGGCAAGCGTATTGATACCAAACGCGACCGAGTCCGACACGAACTCGAAGCGTCAGTGAGGGCCTGTTACCTCAGCCCTCGCTCGTATGTTGAAATCATTGCCCAGTGGATGTCAGAGTTTGGGTTGTAGTTGTTCGTGAGGAGCGTTTGACCCTCGCTGTGGCATGACCACTTGCCTCAGGTGAGTCCCACTGTGTCGTTGGGTGTGGTGTCGTTGGGAGTCGGAATTGATACGGCTCGCTAGGGACATCATGTTTCGTTTTTGGATGAGCAGAAACGATCCGCCTCGCGAATCATTTCCAGCACCGCAGCCGGCCGCCCTTTGCGACCCCACAGCCACACCATTCCGTGAGTCGGCCCCCGAACCGGTTCCGTGTATCGCAAGGCGGGATTCTCCATCCGCTCGATGTCCGCGCCGGTCTCGGCGTCCTGAATTCGGAAGAGCGTCACGTTCGCGCGAGCGATCTTCATTTGCTCCGCGGCTTCGGTGGCCGAGTCCGTCGTGGACGACTCTTGAGCCACGGCGGACAGGCCGAGCATCATCAAACCGACGAAACAGCAGTTGACCTTCATGGCTTGTCTTTCTGTTCGTCAAGCTTCGACGTCGTCCGCCAATAGGAATTCGTGCTGTTGAAGATCTCATCGTGCTTCACCGGCGGATCATGATAGACCTCCTGGTCCTCGTAGTGGACGAACTGTTCCGCGAAGGATGTCCGGCCGATGCCGAATTGCCAGAACGGCTGGGCGGCACCGACCGGGTTGACCGCTTCCAGAAATAGAGTCGCTTCCGGGTTTGTCCCTTGGGCAATGATGAAGAGCGCACCGTCGATGAGTTGCTGCTCGCGGTCTTTGTAGCGATGCACGGGCGTGGTCAGCAGCCGCAGTTCATGCCGCGAGCCGTCACCCTCCCGCCATGTCCAAAGCTGATGCGCCGACATTTTTTGGAGGAATGCTTTCATTTGTCGCATTCGACCAGCCGGCGTCTCCGCAGGCAGAGGGGCGTTGGGCAACGGTTGGAATTTCACGTTGCTCGACTTCGGCGTCCATGACCTCCCATTGGCCAGATCTAATTTGATGGGAGCATCCGTCGTGGCGTGAAAGGACCGGTACCAGAGTCCCTCTTTCCCCATCAAGGACATTTCCAACACCGCCAACGGCCGCCCGCGCTTCCCCCAAACCCACAGCGTTCCATGATGCCCGCCCCACAGCGGAGCCGCATACCGCAACACCGGATGCGTCACTCGTTCGATCACGGCACCGGTCGTCGCGTGCTGCATCCGCATCGGCGCGACTTGCTCCAGCGAAACCTGCAACTCCTCGCGCGAACGTTTCGCCTCTTCGGACTCAGTCGCCGGAGCCACCGGTTTGTCTTCTGCGAGCAACGACAGTCCGCTCACCAATATCGTGCCGATGGCAGCGGTCAAACACAGCATCACGCCATACGGCCCGTCGCCACCATGTTCTTGAGGACTCATTTCGTCGGTTCCTTGATGAGCTGATTTCTAAGGCGTCAGGAAAGTGCGTGGAAAAACGAGAGAATCCCGCCAGCAAACCAGACGAAAATTCCAGACGCCCAGATCACGAGCCGAACCACACGCAGCCACATGGCCTGTGGATGCCAAGCGACTTGTGTCAACGTGCCGACCGCCAAGCCAGCAAAACAATACGGGAGCAGCGACAATGACGCTTGCAGACAACAGCTTTGGAATCCTCGAGAGATGGCTCCGGTCATCGGCCCCAGCACACTCGCGACGGTGACAGTGACAACGGTCCAAGGCTGCTCGCGGGAGTGGTCGAGTCCGCTACTCACGATGAGAAATGTCCAAGTCGTGAAGACGAGCCAGATGACGGCCAAGATCACGACGTGTCGTCGTGTGAAATGCCGCGACAGCCAGTGCTTCACGTTCGCCACTTCGAGCTGTTTCATGACCATGCTCCGACCTCATTCCGGAAACTTCTCGCCGGGGCCGAGTTGATACGGGAAGACGTATTGAACGGACTTGGGTTGTCCGAATTGTTTTCGTTCGGGGATCTCCCACACGACGGCGTTGCCGAGCTTGGCCTTCAGCGCGTAGATCGACATCGGACCGAATCCGTATCGCCAAGACAAACCTGATTCACTGCGAACGCATTCCAGCATCAACACCGCTTCGGGGTCCGTCGCCAGCGCATAAACAAAGACCGCGCCGTCGACCACTTCTTCGTCCGGCTTGCCGTAGCGATGGACGGGAGTCGTCAGCAGTCGCAGTTGATTGAGTTCTTTCTTGTCCCAGCCGAAGTCGTCTTCGACGGTGAACTTCTCGGCCAGCCGCCGCATTTGCACGAGCCGCAGTTGAGGCGTTGCCGCCGGCTTCTCAGAGGTGTCGAGCTTCTGCCACTTGGTCGAGGTCTCCGCCGGCGACCAGATCGTGTTCGTTCCGCGCTTCATGACCACTTTGTCACCGCAGAGATTATGAAATTCGTTGACGGCGTTCTGCGGCGACGTGAAAGAAAACTGGCCCATCACATCCGGACGGCCATTGCGAGTGAACACCGCCAGGATTCCGATCTTGGTTCCGCTGACGGGGTTGTCCCAAACGAGCACCGGCTCTGGACGCAGCTTCGATTCCACCGCCTCCTCGCCGACCAGCACTTCAAAATGCTTGACCGCATCGGTCAGAAACTGCACGCGAGCTTTCCGCAGCAGAGCGTCCTCCGGCTTTGCTTCTTTGCCGTCCGCTTTCGGCGGATCCTCGGCAAACACGGGAGGCATCAACAGCGCGAGTGCGCAGGCGACAGCCCAATGATTCCGGACGCGACGAACGAGTTGATTCAAATCGGGAGACAACATGCTCATTCTTTCGGTGAGGCCAGACTTGGCGGCTTGTGAGCGAAAACGTAACAGCGTCGGCTGGGATGTTCGGTGTCGTAGGGTGCTCGGACGCGGAGATCGATCGGGGCAAATCCCGCGGTCATCAGAGCCGCTTCGACTTGCCGAGTTTCAAAGAACGTGAATTCCAAGACCGCGCTCGTGTCGAGGAAATTCTCGGCGCGGATCACTTCGGACCCGACATGGAAGGACAGCAACAGAACACCGCCGTCACAGAGCACTCGATACATTTCCTCGAACACCAACACGAGCTGCTCGGTCGTCAAATGCACGATACAATAAAAAGCAAGGATGCCCGCGATCGACGAGGATTCATGGCGCAGCGCGAAGAAGTCACCGACCTCGAATCGCGAATGCGGAAACGTCCGCGAGGCGACCTCGATCATCATTGGCGAAAGATCGACCCCAGTCGCCATCAACCCCAACGAAGTCAGATGCGCCGTCGTGTGTCCCGGACCACAGCCAATGTCGAGAATCAGCCGCTCCGCACCGACGCTGTCGGCGAACCGCTTGAGCAACACGCGATCGAGCGGTTTGTGATCAAGTTCGTTGACGAACTTCCGCGCATACGGCTCGCAAGCGAGGTCGTATGCGGTTCGGACGGACTCAAGCGACGACGACATGAAATGCGTTTCCTTGTTTTCAGAAGCGGTTTCGCGGTATCTCATCGGAGCATGAAATCTCAGTCGCGGGAGTCCGCCGCGGCGGAAGCTACGTAGGCGAGTCGCTCCCGCGACTCGCATTCCCGGTCATGAATTATTTGCTGCGATTGGACGACGTGACTTGAATTGAAAAAAACGTGGAATCGGGCGGGTACGGAAACGGCATGACCTTGCACGACCAGACTTCCTTGTCGTCCAAAGTCGCGCGGCAAGCGAAACCCGTCAGCCGAGCGAACGCCACCTTCCAGGTCTCGGCGTCACCCTCCTGTTGGGCTTCGATGAGCAACAGGACTTCCGGATCGGTGCCGAGTGCGTACGAAAACAAGGCTCCATCCCGCACTCCCACTTTCGGCGCGGAGTACCGATAGAGCGGCGTCGCCAGCAGTCGCAGTTGGTTCGGCTCCTTGAACTCGAAGAGATCCGCGACCCGAAACTTCTCAGCGATCTTTCTCATTTGGATGCGCCGCAATTCGGGCGTCGACGCGGGAGACTCAGTTGTTGGAGCACGCTGCCATTTGATCCCGGCCGCCGTGGGAGCCCAATAACTTTGCCCATCGCGTGTGGCCAGCAGCGGCTGGGCGGTCAGCGATTGGAACTCTTGCCACACACCTTCGTCGGTCACATCGGCGACCTGAGACACAACGGCCGGACGACCATCGAGCGTCCACAGAAATACCGTTGCATCCTCGATTCGAACGATCGGATTGCTCCAACGCTGAATCGGCTCATCGACCCGCGTCAGCTTCTCTGATCCCCCCTTGCCGATCGTCACGTCCACTCCGCCGACCGTCTTTTTCATCACCACCAACCGCTGTGCCGCCACTTCCTTTTTCGCCGCGTCGTCATCTGCCCCAATCGCGCTCAATGAAACGCACAGGGTGATGAGAACGAGTGACACAATACTCAATCGTTGCTGTCGCATAATCTGACTCACATTCTTCTGTCGCACAGGATCTCGTCTGAATGGTTTTCCGAGACGTCCTCGCTTGTCACGGACATTGGCCGGAAAATTACGGAAGTGCGTTCAAGTAGAAGTTCGCCTTCATGTCGGCGCGCGGGTTGACCTCTTCGATATCCCAAACACGCTTCCCGGAATAAGTGGCTCTGGCTCCGTAGGACCACACACGGGCAAAGCCGTACTGCCAGCGTGGACCGTCACCAGAGGAGACGACCTCCAGAACCAAGATCGCTCCGGGATCGCTGCTGACCGCGTAGGAAAACAACGCTCCGTCCAGAATCGGGCTATCGGATTTGCCGTATCGATGCAGCGGTCTCGGCATCAGGCGAAGCTGCCGGACGGTGATTTCCGTGGCTCGTTTGTCATCAACCTCGACCTGAAACGCTTCTGCCAGCCGTTTCATTTGCACGAGTCTCTGCGACGCCGTTTTCGCCGGAGTCGGAGCGTCGGGGACATTTTGCATGACGACGTTGCTCTTCGTCGGTCGCCAAATATCCTGCCCGGATCGCTTGGCGTTCATCGGAAAATTGGTCAGCGATGTGCATTGAAAGTACGCACCTTGGATGGGCGAGTACCATGTGAAGAACTCCACGATGGCCACCGGTCGGTCCTGAGCGGAGAGCACAAACAGATTGCCATACGCCCGACCGTTGTCCGTCCACGCCCACCGCAACGCCGAGTCTTTCTCCGCGACAATGGTTCCGAGTTTCTCATCTTCAAAATCGAACTTCCATTTCCCGATCTCCTCAACAGCGCGTTCCGTGGCCGCCTTCGATTCCGTTCGCACAAGATCGTCGGACTCCCCTCCCTGTTTGGCCGGTGGGTCGGCAGCACTGACGCCCGAAGTCATCAACGCCATGACGACTAATAGTGAGAGAAATATTCGCAGAAACGTGATTCGAAGGTCGGTCATGCGGAAACTCCGAAATGCGTGTAGTGAATTGGAGGCCCTGGCACCGTAGGACCAAACACAGGCGAAGCCGAATTGGCAGCACGGAACTCATTTCTCCTCGACAGCTTTCCAAGGAACGCGGCGAAAAGTTCGATACGTGTCCGAATCGACTTTCGGGTTGAGCGAGGGGACGGACCAGACTTCCTTCTCACGGTGGCTGAGCCAGCAAGGGAACATGGTCATTCGTGCGAAGGCGCAGCTCCACTGGGAGCCCGTCGCCAGCGGATCGGTTTGCAACAGCAGCAGGATTTCCGGATCAGTGGTTTGAGCAAAAAACGAAAATTGCGCCGTCACGGTCGCTCGCTTCCGGGTAGCGATAAATGGGTTGGCGGAGCAGACGCAATTCCTCCCGGACATTGTTCGCCTTACCGATCTGTCCGGTGAACTTGCTGGCGAGATCGCGCATCTGAGCCAGCCGCGCGGGGCGCGTCTTGGCGATCGGTGGGCTCTCCGGAATCTCCTGCCACGCGATGCCCGGCATGGTTGTTTTCCAGACCAGGCCATCGTTCGATTTGCTCTCGATCAAATCCGTGGACAGCGAAACAAACTCGTGATTGACCAGGAAGTCCCCTTTCACCTCGGGATTTCTGTAGGCGAACATACAGCAAGCCGCTTGTGGCGCACCCTTGTGGTGCCACAGAAAAACCGTTCCGGCCGGCGACCCGCGCACGGGGTTCGACCACTTCAGCAGTTCGATCTGAGACGGTTCGCAAATCAAGCGGTCTTTACCAATCGAGATTTCGTACCCCGCGGCAGCGGCGGCAAAATCAAATTTTGGAATGGCCTCAGCGTCTTCCTGCTTGACCTCCGGAGCGCCCGCTTTCGACGGCTCGTCCGCGCGTGCCGAGGACAGCAACAGCGCGAACGCACAGACAAGAAACAACGCCTTCCGACGGAACAACGTGATGTGATTCAAGGTGTCAGTCAGCACGATCAATCTTTCTGTTTGGCCACTCGTGGCGGCCTGAACGCAATCCACACGAACCGACTCAGTGTCGTTGTTTGCTCGGAAATCTCAGCGGCTGATGAGCCAGTAGTACGGGGCATTCGGACTGACACCGTCATAGGTTTCGACAGACCACGCTTCGCGGCCATCGAACTTCGCCTGCATCCGGGCGTGGCCGAGCCGGACGCATCCGTACTGCCAATAGTCCTCCTTGGCACCGTGCATCGCTTCCAGAACCAGAATGACTTCGGGGTTCGTGCCGCCATGCACGAATGCGAAGAGACCGCCGTCGAGCACTCCGTCGTCAGCCGATTCGTACAAACGGATCGAGGTCGGCAGCAGTCGCAATTCGGAGCGGTCCCCCATCCACGTCTGGTTGGCGGTGAACCGCTTGGCCAACGCTCGCATTTGCAAACGCCGCAGAGTCTTTGTGTCAGCCGGACGCGGTGCATCGGCCAGCCGCTTCGGCGTGAAGCCCGGTTCGGTCGGTGCCCATTTCCATCCAAAGGTTCCCTCGGCCTGAAGCGGTTCCGGAGCCAACGAATGCACGACGTTTCCCGGCCAACTTCCGATGTTCTTGGCGAAGTCGATCGTGTACGTCTCGACAATCGCGGCGGGCCGACCTGTGGTTCCCCAAACCCACAACGTCCCGTAGTGATGCCCACGTGGAACGTCGTCCCAATTGAGAATCGGTTCGGGAACCAACTCGACGGTGACAGAAGTCGGCCGCAGTCGAACCACTTTGGTCTGATCCAAGATTTCTTTCATCTTGGCCACGACCACTTTGCGAGTCTCCTCATTCAAGCCGTCATTTGACTCCGACTTCTTCTCGTCCTCGGCCGATGCCGATGCCACGAGGCACAGCAAGCACAGAGTCAGATGCCACACCATTGGAACAACTCGACGCATCGCAAACTCCTTGACGAAAAGTAAGCCGAACCGTCAGCGAGGGCGGACGTTCCGAATGATGATGTTTGACCACTTGTGAATCGCTCGCCCTCGCGTCGGTGGGAACATCATTCCGGAAATTTCTCGCCAGGCGCGAGTTGGTACGGCGAGACAAATTGGACGGACTTGGGGTGTCCGAAGACCTTTCGTTCGGAAATCTCCCACACGACGGTATCACCGAGCTTGGCCTTCAGTGCGTAGATTGACATCGGCCCGAAGCCGTAACGCCAGTGCAACCCGGTCTCACCCTTCGCACATTCCAGCATCAACAGGGCTTCGGGGTCGGTTCCAAGGGCGTAGATGAAGACGGCACCGTCGATCACTTCCTCGTCGGCGTTGCCGTAACGATGGACGGGGGTCGTCAGCAACCGGAGTTGATTGAGTTCCTTTTTGTCCCAGCCAAAGTTGTCTTCGACGTTGAACTTCTCGGCCAGCCGCCGCATTTGCACGAGCCGCAGTTGAGGCGTTGCCGCCGGCTTCTCGGACGTTTCGAGGGGCTGCCATTTGGTCGAAGTTTCCGGCGGCGTCCACACGGTTTGCTCACCGCGTTTCATGACGATTTTGTCGCCGCAAAGATTGTGGAACTCGTTGTAGACGGCCTGAGGTGCGGAGAAGGAAAACTGAGCCATCACATCGGGGCGGCCATTGCGGGTGAACAGTGCGAGGATGCCGATCTTCGTCCCGCTGACCGGATTGTTGTAGGCCAACACCGGCTCCGGAATCCGCTTCGACTCCACCTCGTCCTCTCCGACGTGGATTTCAAAATGTTTGACCGCGTCGGCCAAAAACTGCACGCGAGCCTTCCGCAGCGGAGCGTCGTCCGGCTGAGCCTCCTTGCCGTCAACTTTCGGCGGATCATCGGCCGGTGCGAGCGAGGCCAATGCCGCGAGGCACGACAGGGATAAACAGACCGGCCACCAAATTGAAGACACACGACGCATGACGGACTCCTTGGGGAAAACTAACTCGAAGCGTCAGCGAGGGCGGTTCCTTTCAGGAGAGAACCGACACGAGAGAATCGGATCTCACTTGCCCTCGACCACTTTCCAGGGCACTCGTTGAAGTGTTCGATAGGTGTGCGACTCGTCGTTTCCCTCTTGGCATGATTCGACGGAGTAGACGGTGTTTTCCTTGTGGCTTAGCGAGCAGGCCATCATGGTCATTCGCGCGACGGCGAATCTCCAGGTGGGGTTGGCGGCTTTCGGATCGGATTCCAGCCACAGCAGGATTTCCGGATCGGTGGCTTGAGCGAAGGCGAAGATCGCGCCGTCGCGGTCCATCGTGTCCGGGTAGCGGTAGATCGGCTGACGGAGCATCCGCAGTTCTTCGTGAGTCTTGTCAACCACGCCGGTGAATTGACCCGCGACGGTTCGCATCTGAGCCAATCGCCCGGAACGTGTCTGAATCACGGAAGGACCCTCTGGAACTTCTTTCCAAATGACTCCCGGCTTCTTCGACTGCCAAACGGTCGTACCGCCCGACTTGGCCTCGATCAGCTCCGTCGAGAGCGAAACAAACTCGTGATTGACGATGTAGTCCTTCGACATGTTCGGGTTGGGAAAGGCGAACATGCAGCAGGCGGCTTGCGGTACTCCTTTGTGATGCCACAGAAAGACCGTCCCCGCCGGTGCGACGCGGACGGGATTCGTCCACCTCAACAGCTCCGCATGAAACGGCTCGCAAACCGAGCGGTCTTTGCCACTCAAGATTTCGTACTCCGTGGCGGCGGCGGCGAAATCAAACTTGGGAATGGCTGCTGCATCCTGTTGCGAGAACGCGGTGTTCGCCAACAGGTTGATCGCCAGCAGCGATGCCAAGGTGAACCGGACACTTCGAAGCCGCTTTCGATGATTCATGCTTTGCATCTCTCTGTGACAGTGCCATCTCGAATACCGTCGGTAGGACTCACGCCAATCCCACGACTCTTCGCCAAATCCATTCGACGCTGAGCAAGCCCAGCAGCCAGGTCCACAGCCACCAGGTACTCCACAGCGGCGTCTTCTTGACGATGGGCGAGCCGACTTTCATCGGGACATCGCGGAGGACTTCGGCGAGTTGAGTCGCGTCGTTGATGACTTTGCCGCCGGAGTGCTTCGCGATCGACACCAGCAGGTCGTGGTTCGGGAACGGATTCTGTTGCTCGAACGGGTCGTGCAGGATTTGGATGTCGAGCGACGTGCTGTCGACCTGAGTGAACTCTTCCATCGCCGTCAGTTCGACACGCAGCGACTGGCTGGCCGAGCCGACGGTCAGCGCGTCGGCGATCGGCATCTCGAGCGCGAACGCGGGCTTGCCGCCGACGGCGTCGGTGCGAGGAAGATCAAACTCCTCGCCCCAGGCGATGAACGGGCCGGTCTCGCCGCTCTCGCGCGGCTTGCCGTCGGGCCAGCGGACGGGCGAGTAATTCGATTCGAGATCGTTCAGCGACGTCTGCGGCTCGATCATCGACGTGATTTTGTACGAGCCGGTTTGATTCGCGGCCTCATCGAACGCGGCGGCGGTCAGCGAGATCGTTTCGCCGGGTCGATAGAACTTCTTGTCGGCGGTGACGACGAGCCGACGGCGACCGATTGAGGAACTCTCGGTCAGCCAATAGATCGCGTTCCGCCAGAACTTGCCGTAGTACTTCGTGTCGCCGCCCCACTTGGTCAGCAGATCGTTGGCCCACGGTGGCGTGATCGGCATGGCCATCGCCAGCGTGCGGCCGCGACCGTATTGACCGGCCACGATCGCGGGCTGGTTCGAGGCGGTGGCTTCGAGCTTCGTGTTTGATGAGCCGGAGGGCACTAGCCCCCGGTTCTCTTCTTCGTCGCTCAACCGGGGGCTAGCGCCCTCCGGCTCACCGGCTGGATTGCGGGCGGCCGGCTTATTTCCAATCAAATTCTTTTGCAATGAATCAAAGAAGCTCGGCGGCTTGACGGGCTTCGGGGCCACGGGTGCCACCGCCCCGGCGGGAGCTTCGGCCGCCGCGAGGTTCGACATCGCCAGCACGCGCGTCAGATTCGGCTTCACACCGGCCCAGCGGTTGGCTCCGAAGAACGACGGAAACTGGCCGATGATGTCGCGGTTCTGCCGCTCGTCGGTGACGATCGTCCACAGCGGATGCGACATCGCCTGCGGTTCGGCCAGCACGCTGACCTGCGTGCCGGGGAGCCAATCGTTTTCGTCGCGCATCTCGATCGGCAGCATCGCGGCGAGCGGCGTGTCGTCCCAGCCTCCCGCTCGGAAGCTGCGCTGACCGCCGACCATCAGCAGCCCACCGCCGCGCTGACCGATCCATTTTTCGAGCCACTCCAATTGCTGCTCGGTGAACGTGTTCGCCGCGACGTCGCTGAGGATGATTGCATCGAACGCGGACAACTCGGCCACGGTCTCCGGAAACCCACGACCCACCACCGCACCCCCGACGTCCGCGACACGCTGCAATCGACCGCGGCCATACGGAGCCGCCAACACGACGCACTCGATGTCCTCATCCTCGGTCAACGCCTTCTGCAAGTCGGAGTACGGCCCGCGCACCTCGTAGCGGTTCCCGGTCTGCACCGGCTGCAACGGCTGCGAGCTGCCTTCGACATACAGCACGCGAATCTTCGTGCGATCAATCTGCACCTCGGCCTTGAACGAGTTGTTCGCCGTCGAGACTTCATCCGGCAACGCGGACACGTTGACCTGCAACTTGCGAGTCTTCGCGTCCGTCCGAAACGACAAGCCAACCGATTGAAATCCATCATGCAACGTGACCGGCACCGGCGGAGCCAAGTTTTTGTCGGCCTCACCTTCCACGTTGCTCGGCGCGATGAGCGACACTTCACACCGACGCCCGTCGTAGCCGTAGCTTCTCAAGAAGACTTGTACCTCGACCTCAGCAAACCGCCGCGCGCGAGGCGGTACGACGCACGCGACGATCGCGACATCGCCCCCCTTCGCCGTGTCGCCGACCGGCACCACATGCACCGGCACGTTGAGCTTCGCGAACTGCGCCGCGAGCTGTTCCACACCCGATTCATCCCGCGCCCGTCCATCCGAGAACAGCACGATCGCCGCCGGGGGCCGCCGTCCGAATCGGCTCGGCACCTGCCGCAACGCCGTCAGCAACTGTGTGTCGGAATCGGTCGGCGCAAGCAGTTTCTGTTTGGCCTTCGGAGCGGAAGAAGTCCGAGCCGCAGAGGTCAGAGGCTCAGCAGCGAAGGCCGCAGAGGTCAAAGTCACAGATCCTCGCTCGCTGCCGCTCTGACCTCTGACCTCTGACGCTCTGACTTCTGACCTCTGTTGCTCCGCTCCCTGCTCCACCGCCGCCAGCCGATGTCCGAACCGGAACAGCTTCACCAGCGCATGACCCTCATCGCGCGTCGCCTGATCCGCTTCGCGCATCAACCGCGTGGCGTGATCGAACCGAGTTTCCTTGTCGCCGACCGCCATGCTCTGCGAGGAATCGAGCAGATAGAAAATATCCGGCCGATCAATCGGACCCGGCGTCTGCGAGACGTCCGATGGATTCAGCAGGATCAACAGCAACGTGAAGACCGCCGCCGCTCGAATCCCAATCAACCCCCACCGCCGAGCGATCGCCGCCGGAGGTCCGCCGATCCAACGCAGCAAGGCGAACCCAACCAACAGGCCCGCCGCCAGCGAGCCGACAATGGCAGCAGTCAACGGAGTCAGAAATTGAAATGAGGCCAACATGGTGTGCATCTTTCGTAGGTTGGGACTCCGTCCCGACCGTTCCTCATCATTTGCTCAGAACCCGCCGCGATCCTTCCTCAACGAATGTCGGGACGGAGTCCCAACCTACTTTCGCGGCTCCGCCACTTCGTTCTTCAGCCAACCATTCACATACGACTCTCGAATCGCAGGAGGATCGGCCTCCTTTTGACTCCAGACTTCGCGCTCGTCGAGGCTGGCATAGACCTCGGCACCGGTCATCTGAGCGAAACCGTAAGTCCAGATGTCTTGCTTCGTCGCGGCGTCACGTTGAGCCTCCAGCAACAACAACACTTCCGGGTTCGTCCCGTTTGCGAAGGCGAAGATCGCTCCGTCGATCACGCCGGTGGCTTCGTCGGCGTAGCGATACAGAGGAGTGGACAACGGCCGCAATTCGATCCGACCGACGGTGCCCTCTTTCTCGTGAGCCGCGAACCGCTGGCGAATCTGCCGAGCCTGCGAGAGCCGCAGCGCCGGCTTATCGGCCGGCTTCAAGTCTCCGGGAACAGGTTTCCGGATCACTCCCGGTTGTTTGGCCTGCCACTTCCAATCTCCGCCGCGAGCTACGCCGATTTTGGAGTTCGACAGCGAGACAATCTCAAACAGCCAGCGCGGACCACGTGGGTCGTTCGGATAGAACTCGACCGCCATCAACGCACTGGGAAGCTCACGTTCGGTCCACAGCCACAGCGTCGATTCATGATTCCGCCGCGTTGAATCGTTGTATTTCAACAGCGGATTCGACTTGAGCTTGGCCGCCACCGGCTTCGACTCCCACGCGGTCTCGACTTCAAATTTCTCGGCGATGCTCTTCATGCGATGGAGCTGCGAGGCGCGATAGGCTTCGTCGGCTTTCTCATCGCTCAGAGCGACACCGACCGTTACGGCCAAGATCAGTCCGATTCCTCCGCGAAGCAGATTCTTCATTTCGATTCCTCCTGCGATCGCGTCTTCGTCGTGACCGGGTACGGACCGAACTTGATGTAGGGAAGTTTGGGATCATTCACGGATTGCAGACGCGGTTGCGACCAGACGACTTTCTCATCGCATTTCACTTTCGCTTCCCAACCGGTCAGCGGAGCGAACGCAAAAAACCAAGCGCCCTCATTCGCCTCGCCGCTGGCTTCCAAGAGCAGGATCAATTCCGGATCGGTGTCGTGACAGAACACGAAGATCGCTCCATCAAAGGAAGGCTCCTTCGGGCTGCCGTAGCGAGCCAGTTGTTTCGGCAGCAGCCGCAACTGCCACGTCGAACCTTCGGAATAAAACGGCGGAGCCTTCGTGAGCTGTGCCTCGAAACGGCGAGCGATCGCTTTCATCTGAGTCAGTCGCTCGGCCGCGGTCTCGGCGGGTTTCGGTCCCTTGGGGACCGGAGAGAACTGACACCCCTTGCCGACAGGTTCCCAAACCGTTTCCTTGTTCTTGATGGCCCTCAGACTTTGCGAAGTCACCGATTGCAGTTCGGTGAACAGCCCCAGCTCAGCGTGCAGGATCGTTGTGCCGAGCGCGACCGGTCGGCCTTCATCCATCCACAGAAACAGGGCCGCGTCTTCAAGCTTCGCCACCGGATGACTCCAGCGAAACACCGGCTGCGACGTCATGCGAACTGCTCGGTCCTCGTGTACGAAGAGCTGATACTCTTCCGCCCGCTCCGTGAGAAACACCAGCCGTTCCGCGCGATCGGACGAGTTCTCTTGATCCGGATTGACCCGATCAGAAACTTGTCCGAGCGATGCGATCAACAAGATCAAAACGGGGGTCATGGTGTTTCCAGGCGTCAATTGTTGTCGGACAACTCGAACGTGGTCGGAGATGCTCGCGGCGTTGGGGGGGGGTGTCGGCTTGTCAGTCCGATTTCAAAGCCTGCTTAAATATTCGATCAGGACGGATTCGTTCGGTCATGACGGGGAACGGCGGAGCTGACCAAACGAGCTGCTTGTCGAGCCGACCTTCCAACTCGCCCGATGTGCGTCGCGCGAACGAGTATTCCCAGTGAGACTTCCCATCCGCAGAGACCGCTTCGATCAGCAGCAGCGTTTCAGGATCGACTCCGGTGACAAAGGCAAATACGGCTCCATCAATGATCGCGCCGGTGGGGAGCTTTTCGTAGCGGTAGATTGGTCGAGGCAATAGCCGCAACTCTTCGCGAATCGGATTCGCCGCGCCCCAGCCGAGCAGCTTCGACTCAAACCGATTGGACAGCGCCTTCATCTGTCGCAAGCGACCGGCAGGATTCTCGGCAGGAGCATCGGCCGCCGGGATCGGCCGAAACTTCACACCCGATTCGTTCGGCTCCCAAACGACCGCGTCGCCCAACCGAGCTTGCAGCTTGCCTCGCGACAACGATGTGAACTCGTGCGTCAGCTTTTTGTCGAAGATGTAGGTGCAACAGACCGCCTCCGGCCGCCCCGCGTCGATGAATAACGTCGTCACCCCTGCCAGCGTGCCGCGCTGGTTACTGTCCCAGCGGAGTACCGGGATCGGCGACAGATCAGTCACCGTCTGGTCGCGTTCGACCGTCAGTTGAAACTCGCGGACCGCGTCGTCCAGCCGCTTGCGCAGTTGAGCCAACTCGCGCGATACCTCGGCTTCGTCCTCGGCAAATGCAACCGGACTCAACAGTCCGCAGCACAGCCAGGCAAACACAAACCGAATCCCGAACCGTTTGAAGCGTTCGATCATTTGCTCGCTTTCGACTTTCGCATCTCAGGTTTTCCGGCCGGAGCCGCTTTCCCGGCCGGGCCGGGCTTCCCGCTGCGAGACAACACCTCGTAGTACCGGTCGACCAACTCCTGATACTTCGGCGGTGTCGCTTCATCCGACGCATTCCCCAGATCGCCGAGGATCAGCGTTTGGATGCGCTCTTGGATGTCTTCCTGCAAGTGCAGCAAGGCGGAGTTGTACGTCAGCGGTGCGGCGTAGTAGCTGCCGACCAGATTCCAATTCACTCCCCGTTTGGTCCGATCGACATCCAGTCCGAAGCCCGCCTTCTGCATTTCCTTTTCGAGGAACTCGCGATCCTTCGGGCTGACGCCGAGCTTTTCGAGCTTGTCCAACAGATCGCGAACTTCGCGATGCCACGCAGCGACTTGCGAAGGCGTTTCGAGTTTCTCAAGCTGATCGCGAAGCTCGGCCAGCGCTGCTTCGACCTTCCGCAACTCTTCCGCCTGCGGAGCGACGATCGTGCGATACGCCCCGTCCAATCGCTGAGCCATGATCTCCAAACGCTCGGCGAAATCGATACTCGACAGCTTCGCGTCGTCGTCTTTGTTGGAGCGGATCATGTTGGCGACCTGACCCATCTCCGCGACCATCTTGTTGATGTCGATTTCCTTGAGGATTTCCTGGATCTTGGCGACCGCCTCTTTGTCACCCGGTTCAGTCGATTTCGCGATCTCGTTGAGCACATCCTGCAACGTCTTGCCCGACTCGGCCAACTGCTCCGCGCGATTCGCGACCATTTCGCGCCGCTGCTCGGCCGTCATCCCCGCGAGGCCCCCTCCGCCGTTGCGATCCTTGTCGTTCATCGGATCCTTGTCCGAGTCGCCTCCGGAACCGTCCCGTTTCTTGTCGTTCGGTTTGTCACCGCCGGTGCCGTCAGCCTCTTCACCGGGCTTCGTGTCTTTCTCGTTCTTCGAGCCAGCGCCGCCCCCTTCAGACTTCGGTTCGTCGCCGGGTTTCGGTTCGTCTTTGTTCTCGCCCGCGCCAGCACCGGTCGGCTTCCCTTGGGGATCCTTGCCGCCACCCTCCCCCGTTTTCTTCTCAGCATCCTTGCCGGCATCTTTCTCTCCTTCCGGTTTACCACCGGTTCCGTCTTTGTTCTTCTCCTCAGACTTGCCTCCCTGGCCGTTCGTCATCGGCTTGTCGTTCGGACCCTTTTCGCCCGGCTCTTTCTTCTCACCGGTCTTGCCTTCAGCGTCCTTCTTCTCCGAGTTCTGCTCTCCCTCTTTTTTCTCCCCCGTCTTCCCACCACCGCCGCCGCCGTTCTGACCTCCCTTGCCCTTCATATCGGGGTTGGGCATCGGCTTGACCTGCGAACGAGGATCGACCTTTCCCTTCCCGCCCGCCTGGACCGGGTTCAGCATCCCCTGAAACGTCTCGGCGAACTGCCGCTCGGCCTTCGCCAGTTTCTGAGCCAACTGCCGCGCCTCGGCGATCCGTTGCGGAGTCTCTTCCTTCAGCAACGCCTCCAGTTGCTGAACGATCTCTTTGAACTTCTCGTTCGTCAGTTGAGCCTCCGCCCGCGCGGCCTTCGAGTCCCCCTTTTCCAGCGACGTCGATGCCGACTCCGCCGTCTTGGCCGCCTCGGTAATCCGCTCCTTCGCGAGATCCGACGCCTTCTTGAGCTTGCCCAACACCCGCTCGATGTCCCGCGCTTCGAGCGACACATCAAGCTGCTTGTCCTTCAACTCCGCGCGAGTCGGCTTGGTGGGAGCCGCCGCCTCGGGTGAGTCCGACGATGTTTGCTGAGCTGTAGCCAGCCCGCTTTGAATGACTGCCAATGCGAGAAGTGTCTGAGCGAGTTTTTTCATCTTTCGATCTCCCAGGAGTCGGCGGTTCTTGCTTAATCAGTCGGCTTCAGCCGACTCCCCATTTGCCACCAGCTTTAGCTGGTGGAGACGCAGGATTGAAAACCCAATCAGCCGGCTTCAGCCGGCTTGGTGGCAGGTCTTCAGACTTCATTTGCTGGAGATACTTTGTTTGTTGGAGTTTGAGTCGGAGTAGTTACGGCTTCCTCATCCACATCGCACTTTTCCATTCGATCAATCGCCTTGCCAGCGGCATGGTGCTCTTTCTGTTTCGCGATGTACTCCAAAACCCAAGGCAGATTGTTCTTTCCAAAACTGACCACACCATAGCCGCGCTGCCACTCCAATGTCCCTTTCGCTTGTTTCTTGTTGGTGTCGAATGAACTGCCTCCCTTGAGATCTTTCACCAAGTCGCTGATGCAAACCTGCGGCTCAATGTTGATGGCGAAGTGAATGTGAGTCTCGGTGCCATTGATGCCGTGTAGCCAAACTCCGTTCGTTCGATGAATTCGGTCGGTGATGATTTGATGGACAATGGGTTCGAGTTCTGGGGTCAGCGTCGCCTTGTCATCCTTCACATGCCAATTGAGATGCAGATAAATCTCGTGGTAGACATGGCTGGACATCGCTGTGTCCTTGGAAAGTTGATTGAGTGATTGATGTCAACGACATGAAGTCTAAAGACCGGCCACCAAGCCGGCTGAAGCCGGCTGACATAGTTCTGTTGTCCCCGCCTACCACCAGCTAAAGCTGGTGGCAAATGGGGAGTCGGCTGAAGCCGACTAATTCGGATTGCCCAGAGAACCATTTGTCGATCCGGATTTTTCTGGCTCCTCACCTTTGACTTCTGATTTCTGCTGCTCTGGCTTCTGCTCGTCTGGCTTCTCTTCCTTAGGTTCTTGGTTCTTGGTTCCTGGTCCTTCCGTCTCCTCTTCCAATCCGCTCACAACAGTCGCTTCCTGGCCGATCAATTCCTCCAACCGGCGGATCAATTCGCGAGCTTCTTCCTTGTCCGTCTTCGGACGCCGCAGCTTCTGAGCCTGGAGTCGGTCGAATTGCCGCAGCGCTGCCAGCATGCTCGGATCGGGGTTCTTTCGGATCGTCAATTCAAAGCCGTTCCGGGCTTCGATGAGAAACTTCAGCGCGTCGCGCATTTGCAACGTCGCGTTCTCCCACTTGCCGACCGACAGCGAATCGACCGCCGCGAGCATCGCCGTTTCGGCTTGATAGTACAGCTCGGTATCGGAGAATCCGCGCTCTTCCAAGCCGACCGCGAGGGCACGCGTGTTCTGAGCCAGTTCGGTCTCAAACGTCATCAGTTGATCGAGCGTTGTGGCATCCGGCTTTTGTCCGGAGTTCGCTCGTTTTTCAATAACCATTGTCCGGTTGAGTGCGAACCGTTGCCGCTGGATCAGTTCTCCGAGCGTCTTCAAACCTTGGCCCATGTTCATGCCGACCATCGGATCAGGATCGACGACTCGGTACGTCCGCTTGAACGGGCGGATGTCGATGAACCGCATCTCGGTCTCGGTCCGCTGCGGCTTATCCGGGCGGTTGTCTTCGGCGAACGCAAAGTACATCACGCTGTCCTTCTGCGTCAGCTCGAAGACCTCCAGCGGCAGCACCTTTTCAAGCGCGGCCTGTGTCGTCGGCGAGACTTTGCCGGTCTGAGCCACTTCATCCACCGCCGCGACGACGGTCTCGAAATCCTGAGCGATCAGTGGGACTTCCTGCTCGTTGTTGATCTGAAAGACGACTCCCGCTTTCGACAGTCCGTAGTCGTCGCGCACCCGAACACGCATGAGCAACTCCGCCAGCGTGTGAACTTCGACCGTGTCCTCCGGCGACTCAATCGTCACCTGCGGCGGCTGATCCTCGCGGACGCGGATGCGGTACTTGTTCTCCGGCAACGAAGTCCCGTCTTCAGCCTCAGCCACAATGCTGTAGTTGCGGTCTTCGTTGAGCGTCAGTTCGACGACAAACGTAGCCGTCACGCTCCGCGTGACGAGCCGAGCGTCTCCCGGCGTCATTCCTTCCACCGCATCAGCCGTCGAACCGAGCGTGTTCCCATTCGGCTCATCACGCGGAGCGTGATGGCTACGTAGCGGCACCACCTCCGGCTCGTTCTTATCATCGTCATCGCGCGGCTGTCTGCGAGGCGCGAAGACCAGCGACGCCGACTTCACCGGCTTGTCGAACTGAATCGAAAACTTCGCGACCGTCCCTTGCAGCACGCTCAAGTTCGCATCGAGCGACGTGCTCGTCGGCTGCCCCGTGTACGACGGCGGAGTCAGGTCGATCTTCACCTCGTCAATTCGCAACGGACGCCGAATCGAAACTTGATAAACCGGACTCTCCAATTCACCCGCCGTGACACGGTACTCAACCGGCTTCGTCAGCCGATCCAGCTTGGCAACGAACGCGACGTGCGGCCGAGAGGAAAGAGCGGCAGAAGTCAGAGCAGCAGACTGTGTGTCTTCGCTGCCGCTCTGACCTCTGACCTCTGCCGTTCTGACCTCTGCTTCCTCCAACTTCCGCTCGGTCCATTCCGCCTCCGCGTCACCCGCCGGCCGAGTCCACAGCGTCACTTCCCGATTCGTCCGGCCGATCAACGCGACGTTGATCTGCATCCCGTTCCCTTCCAGGACCGTCTCATCCCCCGGCAGAACTTTCAGTTGCCGATAAGGCTGCTCGGTCAGAACGGCGCGTTGAGTCGCGTTCCGCCATTCCCAATCCACGCTCGACGCCCCGGCCAGCAGCACGAACGCCGCACCCAATCCGCACGCGATCAACGCCAGCTTCTTCACCGGCACGACATCTTCAATGGTCAGCGGCAACGCGAGTTGATGAGTCTGTTCGGCCAGCGCCGTGACCAGCGTCGTCGCGACCCCTTCCGACCGCACTTGCTCAACCTGCATCGCTCCGAACTGCACGGTCGTCCGCACCGACTGACCAAGCTGCGGAAACGCCGCCTCGATCTCCGCCGCCGTCGTCGGCTGACTCCACCGCCGCACCGTCCGCCAAAACGAATTGATCGCAAACAACGCGACCGCGGTGAACGTCGCCACCAGCGCCACCACGCGCACCGAGCGATCCAACTCCCACGAGTAATCCGCGATCGCCAGCGCACCCAAGCCGATCAGTGCCAACAACAGCGTCGCCACGGCGACTTGCCCTAACTCCACCCGCCGCTTCCTGGCCCACACAGAACGAAAGCGGTTGAGGAACGCTGTCTCGCGATTCATTGTCGTGCTCATGATTGTTTCCTTGTGGCGAGAGGTCAGAGGTCAGAGCGGCAGAAGTCAGAAGTCAGAAGTCTGCTGCTCCGACCTCTGCTGCTCTGACCTCTGCTGCTCTGACTTCTGTTTACGCCGTCGTTCGATTCCCCACGAACCCTTCCAACAACATCACTCCCAACAACACACATCCGACCCAATGCCACAGTTCATCCTGTTGCAATTCCACATTGCCGAGCAATTCCGTCTGCGAGCCCGCCGTACCATCTTCCTCAACGAATTTCACCGCGAAGCGATCCTCGAACTCCTGCCGTGAACAACGATCCGTATCAGATTCGCGCGGGCTGATGTTGATGATCTCGGCGAAGCGCTCGAACTGATCGACGCCGGGAGTCAGAGGGCCAGAAGTCAGAGCAGCAGAAGTCAGTTCCTCAGAGTTCTTTGCTCTGCCGCTCTGACCTCTGACCTCTGACTTCTGATCTCTCTCGGTATCAACCAGTCGTGTTCGCACTCGTCCACCGGTCGTCAGGCCGACTTCGTAGCCCAGCAACTGATGCACGGTCGGCAAGAACAACCGGCTGCGACACCAATCGCTCCAGTCGCGACCGCACGAGGTCGTCACCCACAACATCGTCCCTTCGCCGACACGCCGTTCGAGCACCGCCGGATCGCCCGTGCTGAACTGAGCCAACACGCTCGCGTCGGCCGAGGGAGTCAGTTTCGTGTACGCCGCGAAGATCAGCCGTCGCAGGTCGCCGTGCTGCGGATCGCTGAGCGGTTCAAAGATCGGATGCTTGGCGTCCCACTGATTGATTCGCCAAGGCAAATCGTTGGTGACTTTCGTGTCGCCGATCTCGCCGACCGTCAGCCCCGCCTCGGTCAACGTCGAGCAACTCTTCGCCGACACATGATCGCCGGTGAAAACCAACAGCCCGCCGCCACCGCGGACGAACGACGCCAGTTGCACCGCATCCGGCTTCGACACATCGCCGACGTTTGCCAACACAACCGCATCGAACTCCGAGAACTTCGGCAGGCTCGTGTCGGCCGCGTAAGTCACCAGCGTCGGAGCGAACGGGCTTTCGGAATACGAATCACCCGCCTCGGCCAATCGCAGTGCGGCGTTCAGGAAATAGGTCTCGCTGGTGATCGCCGCACCGTCCGACTCACCGCCGACAATGAGCACTCGATACGCCGCCGTCGCCGAGATCGCGAAGAACCGCTGATTGTCGAACGGCAAATCATCGTCGTACTCGACCGAGACGCGACCTTGCCACAAGCCTTCGCTCAACGCGGGCAATTCAAAGTCGAGCGTGACCGTCGCACCCGGTTCCAGCTTCACCGGTTCCCGCTTAGTGATCCGCTCAGCGAGCTTCGAGAAGTCGGTGCGAGAAGAAGTCAGAGCCTCAGAGGTCAGAGCAGCAGACTTTTGACTTCTGACCTCTGACCTCTGCCGCTCTGATCTCTGATCTCTGACGTTCTGCTCCACTCGTCCCACCTCCAGCACGATCGCCACTTCCTCCAACGCGAACGTCCCGCCATGCAGGATGGAAGCTCGGATCGTCGGCGACTCACCGGGACGCACCCACAACCTCGGAGTGCGGACTTCAGTGACCGCCACGTTGTTGACCACCGGCCGGCCGAGATCATGCAGATGCGGTTTGACTTCGAGCGGCAGCGGCTCGACTTCAGTCCAATCGAGTCCCGACCGCTGCAAGTCGGTGAAGAGATGCAGTTGCTTCACTCCCGCCGGAGCCTTCACGCAGATGTCGCGAGCCCAGGCGAAGACCGCGCCGAAATTGGTCGCCCCGAACGCCGTCGCTGGAGCCTGCAACTTGGCCAGCACCGCATCGCTCTTCGCCTGCGCTCGGCGCGGGTCTCCCGACCCCGCCGTTTGGAAGCCGTCCGTCAGCGGATGCACGTTATGATCGAAGAACGCGACCTCGAACCGAGTCTGTGTCCCCGCTGTTTCGATCAGCTTCTTCGCCTCGGCAATCGCCTGATCGATCAACCGCCCGTTCTCTCCCTTGAGCTGCATCGTCGCCGATTGGTCGATCAGGATGACGAGCAATTCTTTATCGCTCCCCGTCGCCGCCGCCGTGAGGAACGGCCTCGCGAACAACCCGACCAGCAGCGCGACGAACGCCATCCGCAGCGCCAGCAACAGCCACCGCATCACCTTCCGCCGCCGAGCATTCTCCTCCAACACCAGCCGTAAGAAGCGGATCGTCCCCAACTCCACCCGTTTCGTCTTCAGACGAAAGAACAAGTGAATGAGTACCGGCACCGCGAGTGCGGCCAGTCCAGCGAGAAACGATGTTTGAAGAAAGTTTGGCATGAGGAGTTATCGAGACGGATGAAAGTTGCACCAATTGTCGAACACGTTGCCTCGATCACCTGAATGCGGAATCTCGGCAACCACTTTTTCAGTCAGCGTCACGCGGGCTCCCTCGGCCGTCATCCCGGCGATTCCGAATCGCCAGCCTCCCTTCGGCGGCAGATCGAGCAGCAGCAGAACATCCGGGTTCGTTCCCGTTCCAGTGAATCCGAAGACCGCTCCGTCGAGCACCTCCGACGTCTCATCACAGCGAAACAGCGGTCGGGTCAAGAGCCGCATCTGAACCCGATCCGTGCCCGCAGCGTCTCGCAGCAGTTCGACCGAGAAGCGTCTCGCGATGTCACGCATTTGGACCAACCGCGCGGCGCGAGTCATCGCAGGATCGTCGGACAGAGCTTGCCACTTTACTCCCGGCTGCTTCGCGTGAAACGGCTTCGCGGTCGTCCATTCGGCATCGACCAACTCCGACGACAGCGACGTGAAACAGTACAACCAGGGAATCGGAAACCGCCCGCTCTGATATCGCTCCACCTTCATCGCAGCGACAGGCCGACCTCGATCGTTCCACAGCCAGATGCCGGCATCTTCAATCCGCCGCAGTTCGTCCGAGTATCGGAAGACCGGCTTCTCGACGAGCTTCGCTGTCCGCCCCGCCTCCTTCGATAGTGAGACCTGCGTCGTCTCGACGCGCTGTTGCAGAACCTTCAACGACGTCTCACTCGCCGGAGCCTCCGTCTTCGGAGACTCCGCCGCCGCTTGGCCGAGGCACAGCAGCGTGATGAGGATTGGGATTGCAGACATCAGTCGTCTCTTTCAGATTTCAAATTTGAGATTTGAGATTTGAGATTTGTTTGGAATTTGGTTCTTGTGATTTGGTTCTTCGGCCTTCCAGTCAAACTTTCGTCCGGTGAACCAGGTAATCGAGCAACGCTTTGTCGAGCGGATCGTCGGTCGTCATTTCGACTCGATCGACGCCGCGATTGAGGCATTCGCGAGCCAGCTCGGCTCGCCATTCGTCGATCGCGATGAGGTACTTCTCGCGCACTCCTTCGGCGTGTGTCGTGATTTCTTCGCGCGTCTCCATGTCGCTGAAGCAGATGTTGCCGTCGAGCGGCAAGTGCCGCTCCCACGGATCCCAGACTTGAAACGCGAGCACCTCGTGTTGGCGATACCGAAGCTGATCGAGTCCGCGTGTGATCGCCGGCAGGTCGTCGAAGAAGTCGCTGAGGACAACCACCATCCCGCGATGCTTGCACAGTTCGGCCGCTTGATGCAGCGCCCGCGAGGCATCCGATTTCGGCCGAGCCTTCGTCGTCGAGATCATCGCCAGAATTTCGTCCAACTGATGCGGCTTGGCTCGCGGATCAAGATGCGCGACCACTTCATCGGCGAACAACGTGATCCCCACTGCGTCATGCTGCTTGAGCGCCAGATGCGCCAACGCCGCCGCCAGCGTCGTTGCGTAGGACAGCTTGCTGCGTCCCGTGTTCGCGCACTCCATCGAGCCGCTGATATCGACCAACAGATGCAGATTCATGTTGGTCTCGGCATCGAACTCCTTCACATACAGCCGCTTCGTTCGAGCATACAACTTCCAATTCACATGCCGCAGATCGTCTCCCTGTGCGTACTCGCGATGCGAAGCGAACTCGACACTGAACCCCACAAACGGGCTGCGATGCAAACCGTGCATAAACCCTTCGACGATCCCGCGCGCCCGTAACTCGAGATTGTCGAGGCGAGAGAAAAAGGCAGGATCCACGAGTGTCTTGGAATTCATGGTGAAATCTCCGAGCCAACTTCACCGCGATCCGGGCCATAGTGTGAGAAATACTCGTGCCGCGGATTCCATTCACGGACTCCCTCGGCCTCCCAGACGGTCTGTTCGTCGCGAGTTACTTTGACGTCCGCGGCCGTCATGCGCGCGAAGCCGATTCGCCAGGAACGATCCGCCCCGGACAGCGCTTCGACTTGGACGAGCACTTCCGGGTTCGTGCCACCGGCAAACAGGAATATCGCGCCATCTTCGATTGTTTCTTCCGGACAGCGGTATCGATGCACCGGCCGGGGTAACAACCGCAACTGCGTCAGATTGTCATCTATGGCTTCCTTTGCGCGAAACTGTGACAGCAGCGATTTCATCTGGACCAACCGTGCCAGCTCGGAACGTGCCGGCTCCGGCTCGGTCACGAGGATCCACTTGCGCTTGTTCGCGACCGGCCGCCAGTTCCAGCCCGGACGACCGTCGACAAACAGCGCGGAATCACTCAGCGAAACAAGCTCGTAGTTCCACTGAAAGCCTTCTCGCGAATCGTTGAACAGGCACGCCGCCGCAATCGGTCGCTCGGCTTGAGTCCACAACCACAGTGTCCCATCAGTCGTCGTCCCAACCGGATCGCTGTAACGAAACAGCGGCTCTTTTCCGACCCGCCGCAGTTCCGGCTTCTCTCCGATCTTCAGTTGCAATGCCTCGGCCCGCTGCCGCATCGCCGCCATCCGTTGCTGACTCGTGGCGGTCTCCGCGTCGTCCGCAAGGATCAGCGAACCACTCAGGCACAACGCAACGATCGGTGCGAAGCGAAACATTACTTCTTCTCCTCGCTCTTCCGATGTTCGACGAATGCTTCGATCTTCTTCCGAACGGCTTCATCCTTTTTGGCCTCGTCGCTTTGCCCCAGAGCGGCGCGCAAGGTCACCCCTTTGGGGATTTCCAGTTTGTCCAAGTCGATGTCGCCGCCGATGTAAATCGTCAGCACGGGATCCTTTTGCCATTCGAGGTCTTCGATGTCGTCGGTCGCTCGTGACCTGGCGAGTCCTCCGACGACATGCAGTTCCCAGTTGAAGGAGATCGGAGTCTTGTCGCGGATCGCACGTCGCTCGATCGGTCCCGGGCGGAGCACGACGACGTGGTTCTTCACTTCAATTTTGGCAAACGCAGCCAACGCAGCGTTCAACGGCTTCGTCGTCCCCTTGAAGTAGAAGGTTTCATTGCCGTTCACCCAGACTTGGTAAACGCGAGCCTTGTCGTTCACCAGCGGCATGATCCCTTTCCACTCGGTGTAGTTCAGCTCGCTGAGCGGTGCGTTCCCGATCTCGTCGGTGGCGAGAGCGAACGCCTTCTGAGCGGAGAGCTGGCCGAAAGCGGCAGTGACGATCACGACGATCAAACACAAACGGCGCATGGCAAATTTTCCTTCGCACATTGACGTAACCGATCGGAAAGAAGGCATTGGGCATTCGACGCGACGCTCATTCCGCCGAGCTTTTGGTCTTCGGGACGGGCAAGTCTTTGAACAACGTGTAGACACCGTGTTTGTAGTAGAAGGGATCTTCGAGCCGATCCGCGTGCCAGATTTCATGGTCTCGATAAGAGACCTTCAAATCGCCGATGTTCATTCGGGCGAAGCCGTACATCCACCGGAAGTCATTGCCCGACTTGCGCGCTTCAACCGCGATCAACACTTCCGGATCGGTGGTGTAAGTCAGAGCGAACAAGGCTCCGTCGAGGACGTCGGCGTCGGTCGATTCGTACCGAAAGAGCGGCTTGGGCATCAGTCGCAAGCGATAGTTCTCGCCGGACCAGTCGGTCATTCGCCCGGAGAACTGATCGGCCAATTGTCGCATCTTGATCAGACGTTGCGGCTTCGAGGCGGACGGTGCGGACGTGTCGTCGAACAGCTTCAGGACGATGCCCGGATCCTTCGGCGTCCACAATTTCTCTCCCCGCTTCTCCATCACCAAGGGGCTGAGCGACAGTGACTGGAGTTCGGAAGCAAACTCCACTTTTGGTGAATAGAACTGAAAGATCGAAGCCACCACTTCAGGGCGACCGTTCTTTGTCCAAACGAAGATGTTGCCATGCACGCTTTTGTCGACGGAGTTATGCCACTTGAGCAACGACTCCTGATGCAACTTGATGGTCTTTGCATCGTCGTTCATCGCGCGGATCACATAGCTTCCCGCCTCCAAACGCCCGTTCTCCAGCGTCTCTGCCGCCCGTGCCGCTTCGTCGTCCGGCTGCGCAAACACCGCCATCGCCTGCAGCGCGACCATGATCGCGGCGACGAGAAATGACGCGATGGGAACCGAACGGCGCATGTCACAGACTTTCCGGTTGATAGTACGAAGCACGAACTCAGCGCTCACTTCATCTCCGTCGGAACGGCTTCGAGCAACCGATTGACCAGAACATCGGAATCCACGTTGTCGGCTCGCGCGTGGAAGTTGAGCACCAGCCGATGCCGCAGTACCGGATGAGCAACCGCTTTGATGTCTTCAAAATCGACGTGATATTTGCCGGCGAGGATCGCTCGCGCCTTTGAGCCGAGGATCAGGAACTGCGAGGCTCGCGGGCTGGCCCCATACGAAATATATTTGTGGATCGCGTCGAGCGACTTCGCGCCGGTGTCCTTGCCGGCCAGCGACGGACGAGTCGCCGCGACCAACCGCGCCGCGTAGCGCACAACACTGTCGGCGACCGGGACACCGCGAACGAGTTCTTGCAGTCGCAGGACTTCTTCGGCGGCCAGCACCGCTTCCGCGTGACCGGTCACGTTGCTGGTCGTGCCTTTGATGATCTGCACCTCTTCGTCCACCGACGGATACTTGATCTTCAAATTGAACATGAAGCGATCGAGCTGCGCTTCCGGCAGCGGGTAGGTTCCCTCCATCTCGATGGGGTTCTGCGTCGCAACGACGAAGAACGGCGGCTTGAGTTTGTACGTTTCACGACCGACGGAGATTTCGGCCTCCTGCATCGCCTGCAACAGCGCGGCCTGAGTCTTCGGCGGCGTGCGGTTGATTTCGTCGGCCAGCAAAAAGTTAGTGAAGACCGGTCCCGGCAGGAACGAAACCTTGTGCTTGCCGGTCGTGTGGTCCTCTTCCATCACGTCGGTGCCGGTGATGTCGGCCGGCATCAAGTCGGGAGTGAACTGGATGCGGCGAAACTCCATCTGCAGAGTCCTCGCCAGCGTCCGAGCCATCAGCGTCTTGCCCAAGCCCGGCACGCCGTGCAACAGGATGTGCCCTTTGCACAGCATCCCGATCAACAGCGAGTCGATGATCTCGTCCTGCCCGACGACGACCTTGGCCAGCTCTTTTTTGATCTTGGTGCGAGCGTCCCGAAGCCTCGCGACTGCGGCGGCATCGTCATTCGTGGGTGCGTTTGACATCGTTGAAGTCCGTCAGGTTGAAGTTGCTGAAAACCATTTTCGGGAACACTGATCTCCGCTGATTACCACTAATCCGCTGGATTCACCTCTGAAAGTTCTTGGCGATACGCGTGCGCTGCTTGGCGCAATGCTTCGACATCTTTCGCCATGATGTTCGGGCCGGTTTCTTGCAGCATCTGGAGGAAGAGTTCGAGGGAGGCATCATTGGTAAACGGCAGGGCGATCACTTTGGACTGACCTTCGCCAAGTTGATTGGCGGAACCAGGTGGGCCATCGGAAGAAAAAAGCTGTACGCCATCAGTGCCGAGAATCGCGATCCAGGGGTAGTAATTCGGCCCGTCGGCGGTGTTGCGGTATTTCTCGTGGATGGCGTCGTTGTCCGGCGTCGTATCGAGATCAATCGTCGAGACGACGTACTGCTTGGTGATCGTGGACGAGTTCGCGGACAGGAAATGCTCAAGCTGCCGACAGGGGAGACAGCTCTTAGTACTAAAGAGGAGCATCACTCGTTTGTTCTCCGAGCGTGCCTGCGCCAGCGACGATTCCACGATGCTGATGGCACTGTTGTGTCGCGCTCGGACCAGAAGATCATCGAACTTCATGGCCGGACCAAAGATGACCTCGGTGCCACGGCGGCTCATGCCCTGCACGTCTCCCCCCGCGTCTCGAAACAGGTAGTAGGTCGCCAAGTACAGCGCCGCGATGGCTAGCAACATCCCCGCGGCGATCCCGATGAACTTGATCGTTGCGCGCCGAGTCGCCCTGTCTGGAAGGCCATTCGCAGTGTCTTCGAGAGTTTGAACTGTGGTCATCATTGATCCTTGGCTGTCTAACGCCTGAGCTAACCGGACGGCTGCCAGCGAATTTGGATTCGGATTCCGCATCAACCGCCGCTCCGGTTGGCCGATTTGTTCGGCTCGATCTTGAACCGCTCGTCGATGATCGGGGTCTCTGCCGGTAATTGAATGCGGTTCAGATCCACAATCTCGCCGTCGGCGATCAGCTCGATGTAGATGGTCTTTTCCCAATTTCCTTTCGCATCCTTCCCGTCGGCGATCGGGGCTTGACCCTCAGGCGGAGTGTGGATGCAAACACCAGCATCCTTCTCTTTGTCTAACCAAAAGCTTGGACCGCGTCTCAGCACGATCGGAGCCCCTTTCGACTTGACCTTCAAGAGATGCGGCCAGGCGGCCTCAAACTCCTCCCGCTTTTTGAACGAGATTGCATAGTGCAGCAGGGGCAGAAACGGACCCTCTAAAGAGCGCGCTTGCTTGCGGAGTGGCTCCAGTTCCGCTGGCCAACTCTTAGGCCAGCTTCCTTGATCAGAAACTAAATAGTCCGCAGACACGGAGCACACCGCACCGAGGGCGATCGCGACCAGCACAGCGAATGTTTTTTTCATCGTGATTCCTCAAGTGATCTGGACCATTGCGTCTAGTACTTAGTTGCCTCGAACGCGGCTTTGAACTTATCCCGCTGGAACTTTTCGTTGTCGAAGTAGTCATCCAACAGGATGATGTTGACTGCGGCGTCGAGTTTCGTCCCCAAGAAATCATCCGCGTCATACCAGAGTAAGACGTCATCGACGGTCAGTTGCCGCATGCGAGCCAGATACTTCTTGCCGCGCTCGCTGTTGTACTTCCACTTGTCGAAGAGAGGCTCGACCGGAATGAGGACGAGTGGCACAGCGTACGCTTGTTCGTTCAGGAGTACGGTCGGCTCTTTCTTCAGCAGCGTTTCAAACGCTTCCTTCCAGACTTTGGCGTCCGACGCTTTCATGGCTTCGGCGCGATGGAAGAGTCTGTCCGCAACCTTGGCGTTCCATTTGAGATCGTCGAAAGCCAGGCTCATGCGCGTCACGAAGTAGGTGCGGCAGCCTTGTTCTTCAAGCTCCCCATTGAGCTCTTTGTCCGTGATCCGTTCCAGTTCGACGATCCACTTGTTGAGGTCTGCCAGGGGCGCGGACTCCAAACGCTTGGTCGCCTTCTTCCCCCAGTCCACGGAAATTGGGGTTCCGGGTCTAAGGGGCAATGGCACTCCACCCGGCGGCTGGATCTTGCCGAGAACCTTCGACGTGGGTTTGTCCTTCGTCGCGGGCTTGTCCTTCGGCGTGGGTGCAACCTTCGCCGCGGGTTGGTCGTCTCCCTGAGCGACATCGAGGCCGACCAGGAACAAGAGCAGGACGACAGTGAAGAAAGTCGGATTGTGACGCATCGAAAGGCACCCATTGGGTAGCCACGCTCGCCAAGAGCGTGGGCTTTTTTGGTGGGGGGAAACCCACGCTCTGGCGAGCGTGGCTACATGACTTCATTACCTCATTAGCGAAGATCAGCGCCGATTAGTGTTCCAAACTGCTTTCCGTTTTGACTCGCGCCGCATTCGGGCTTTGGCCATTCGTGCTTGTATCGGATTTCGGATTTCGAGTTTCGGCTTTCGCCGTCACAGCCGTTTCGGCTTCTTTCGGATCAATCAACTCATCGCGATCAGCGTCGAGTTGTTCAAAGGCGTCGCGCGGGCCGAGGAATTCGCGCCAAGTGATGTCGCCGTCGTTGTTGCGGTCCCAGCGTTGAAACCAGATCGGGCCGACGGGACGGGGCTTGATCGTCTCGACCACCGCTTGAGGCATCCGAGAATTCGCTGGGCGTTCCGGATTACCGAACGGATTATAGATGCCGCGTGCGAACTCGATGCGGTATCGCCGAGCCGGTTCGAATTCGCCCAAGCCCGGTTTGTCGTCGCGCTGCATCTTGACCAGCGTTTTGTCAGCGTAGCGCATCTCGCGCATCGAGATGCGGCGGTCGCTGTTTGAGTCCAATGTCGAGAAGAATCCGGCTCCGTCGTCGAAGACGGTGATCTGGCACGTCGTCGCGACCGGTTCGCCCCGAGCGCGGATGAATTCCTTCATCTCCTCGCCGAAGATCTTGCCGTCGCCATCCGCATCGATCTGATCGAACAGGCCGCGGCCGAATCGCTCGCGAGCCATCGTTTCGTCTTTGTCGAGGTAGCCGTTGTTGTCCGTATCGAGTTCATTGAACGTCCGCAGCGCGAGCGTCATCGACGCCTCAAACGGGTCGACCTCGCGCGACGAAAACGTGACCACCGCGGTCGGCAGGCTGATCGTGGCGAGGTCGGGAAACTTATGGCCGTCGGTTCGGTCCCCCAACGAGGCGAGCGTCCGCAGCATCGGCTGCCCCTCTTTGCGAACGACATCGACCGCCAGTTCGATATCCACCGGCGAGTTCTTCAACCCGCCGAGTTCCTTCAAGTTGAGCTGCCCATCCTTGTCAGTGTCGCAGGTCGCGACCCGCTCTTTCGACCAGCCGAGCTCCTCGGCCGAGAGCTTGCGATTGCGGTCCTTGTCGTAGTTCATCAGAAGCTGTTGCGGCAGCAATGTCTGATTCGTGTCGCGCAGCAGTTCGGCCACCGTCGATGTGGGCGGACGTGTCTGGTCCGTCGGCACCGCCAATTGATTCGCCGCAGCAACCGGAGGAGGCGCGAGTTCGTCGAGCGTCACGCATTCATCGTCGTCCGCATCCTTCGCGAGCAGCAGATCGACCGAGTCTTGCATCTCGGTCGCATCGACAACTCCGTCCTTGTTCGCATCCAGCATCTTGAAGACGGTGTTGTCGCTCTCCGACGTGCTCGCGTTCTGCCGATAGACGACCGTCTCGCCGCCGAACCGTTCGAACTGCTGCTCCATGCCGCGTCGCGAGATCGTCGGAGCGGCTCCGATCTCTTTGAGGAATGCCTCCGCTTTCGGCCGTTGCTTCTCACGAAACAGCGGCGAACGCTCCGCCTCTTTCTGCGACAGTTTTCCATCGCCGTCCGTGTCGAGCGTTTTCAACAACCGATCCAAACTCGCCCGCCGAGCGTCTTGCGGAGACAGCCCGCCGACGGCGACATGCACCCGCAGATGCAACGGCCCCGTTTCGAGCATCAAGATCACGTCGCGATCCTCAGATGACTTCGCGGGTTCGGCGGCGGAGAGCGGAGCAGAAGTCAGAGCGGCAGAAGTCAGAGCGGCAGAAGTCAGAGCGGCAGAGGCCAGAACGGCGAACGTGGCTACGGCTACGGCGCGAAGTCGTTCGCACATCACCCGCATCAACTTGTCGCCGACTCGATTCACGCTGTTGCTCCGACCTCTGACCTCTGACCTCTGACCTCTGCGGTTCTGACCTCTGACCTCTACGCCTTCTTTTTCTTGTCCGGCACCGCTGCGATTTCCTCAATGATTTTCCCGCTGCGGTCGGCGAGCGGAATCGGGCGGCCTTCGGGCGAGATGTTCTCGTTCTCGGGATTGACGCCGATGCTGGCACACATCGTGGCGTACAGATCGGCGATCTTGACGGGGCGATCGGCCACTTCGGTTCCGGCCTTTCCGGTATCACCGATGACTTGGCCCCCTTTGACTCCGCCGCCGCCGAGCACCGTGGACCACGCCAGCGGGAAGTGATCGCGGCCGGCATTGTTGTTGATCTTCGGAGTCCGGCCGAACTCGCCCATCCAGACGATCAGCGTTGATTCGAGCAGTCCGCGTTCGCGCAGATCGGTCATCAGAGTGGACCACGCGGGATCGAGCGTCTCGCTCAGCCGCTTCACCGCGGTGAAGTTGTCGCCGTGCGTGTCCCAGCCATCGAGCGTGACTTCCACGAACGCGGCACCTCGCTCGACCAGTCGCCGAGCCAGCAGGCAACCCTGTCCGAATTGGCTGCGGCCGTACTTGTCGCGGAGCTCCGCCGTTTCCTCGTCGAGCTTGAAGGCTCCCTTGGCGTTCGTCGCGATCATCCGCATCGCGCGGTCGAAGTTCGCCTTGTGAGCCTTCGTCGACGGCCCCTTCGCGCGATTCGCGAAGTCGTCTTGCAGAAACTTGGAAATCTCAAACCGCTTCTCCATCGACTCCTTCGAGACGCCTAGCGGTGCCTTGAGGTTTTCGATCGACAGGTTGGCGCGCGCCTCCGGATCGCGGCTGTCTCCGGACACAACCAGCGGAGCGTAGTTCGGTCCCAGGAAGCCCGGCCCGCCGGCATCGCCAAATCGAAACGACGAAACGCTGACATAGGGGGGTAAGTCATTCGTCGCGTCTCCGAGTTCTTTCGCGAACAGCGAACCGAGACTCGGATAGTTGATCCCCTCTTGCCCCGGCCGATGTCCAGTCAGCATCAGCCGAGTCGCTCGATCATGATCCCCTTCCGCCGTCGTCAGGCTGCGAATGATCGCCAGGTCTTTCATCTGCTTGGCGACGCCGGGCAGATTCTCGCTGATCTGAATGCCGGACACCGCCGTCTCGATCGCCTTCGACGGCCCGCCGTTGGGATGCCCAACTTTCAAATCGAACGTGTCCGTTTGAGTTGGACCACCGGTCATCCAGAGCAGGATCACGGACTTGTGCTTGCCTCCTGCCTCCGCCGCCTGAGCCAAACGCGGCAGCCAGCCGGAATACGAAACGCCAAAGGCACTGGCGAGCGAGAACTTCATAAAGTCACGACGCGAGTAGTCGAACATGGCTTGCTCCCGAAAGAGAGGTCAGAGGTCAGAGGTCAGAGCGGCAGAGGTCAGAACATTCATTTGTTGGTGAGCAGAAACTTTTCTGGATTCCGAATCATTTCACCGAGCATTCGGCCAACTTCGTCACATTGCGCGACCATGTCACGGTGCTCGTCAGCGGCGACGTACCCGCAGTCGAACGCGAAATCGAGCGATGTATCAGTCTCGGAGTTCTCTGAGTCACAATCCGTCAACTTGCTGACAAAGTGAGCTTCGTAGCGTCGTTTGGCCCATGCCTCGCGCAGGTTCATGCTGACGGATCGAGAAGATCGACGAATCTGCGAAATAAGAGCGTACTTTTCTTCTGTTGGAAATCGCTTACTGACATGAAAGATCTTCATCGCCAAGGCATACGACTTTTGATAGACGATCAAATCCTTCGCCCATCGAATCGCACTCATGACTTGTGTCCCCTCTCTGCCGCTCTGACCTCTGCCGCGCTGACCACTACTTCTCCAACACAAACTCGGGACTGTTCAGCAGACCCCAGAAGATCTCGGCATAGGCCTGTTTTTGTTTATCTCCGTCCGCCTGTTTGCGGATGTGTTCCAAGAGAAACTTCTTTTCCTCGGCGCGCGGCGGACGGCTGAAGGTCGCCAGATACAACGTCGTCAGCTTGGCTTCCGTGTCGAGGAACGGCGCGTCGAGCACTCCGCGCAGCGTGCGGCTTTGATCGAGATCGGTGGCCTCCGTCGTCAGCCGGCCGTTCATCAGCAGTAAGGCTTGCGGGATACCGGCTCGAAATTCATCCGGGTTGTTCGAGGCCGCTTCGTTCATCCGCCCGATCAGTTGATCGCGCAGGCCATTGAATCGAGCACTCCCGTCCGCTCGCGCGACCGGCAGTGACAACGCTTGCTCCAACGAATTGAAAAGCTGCTCCGGCGACAGCGTCTTGATCGGCCGCAATCCGGGCGGCGGCGCAGCGTCCATGTCGACGAGCACAATGCACTCGCGCTGATAAAGCTGACTCTTGCAGATCCCGGCGATCAGCCAACGCAGATCGAACTTCGCATCGACGAACAGCTTGGCGAGGTCGTCCAAGATCTTCCGCTCGGCGGGCGACGCCTTGTCGAGATCATCCACCGACTCGGTCATGCCGCGGCCGAGCAAGTGCTGCCAAACTCGATTCACCGCCGTCGCCGCGAACATCGAGTTCTCCGGCGCGACCATCCAATCCGCGAGCGTTTCGCGCGGCGTTCGGCCTTTGGTGATCTTCACCGGCTCACCACCGAGAAATGCCGCGGCGTACTCGACCGTGCTGTTCTCCGGCCGGATCGTCGCCGTCACCGTATCGTTGACCGCGCCGTTTTTGATTCCCGAAAAGAACGCCGCCATGCCCCAGAAATCGGATTGCTTCCAGTCAGCAAACGGATGATTGTGACACTCCGCGCAACCGATGCGGACTCCGAGAAACACGCGCGACACCGAACTCGCCGCCGTCTCCGGCTTGCCGCCGATCGCCTGAAAGAACAACGCCGGGCCGCCCACTTGAACGCCGAGCCTCGAATTCACAGGCATCATGGCCTGACCATCATTCGTCGCCGTGACCAACTTGCGAGCCAGTTCGTCATACGGCACGTTGGCCGTGAACTGCTCCTTCAACCACGGCTCCAGCCCAACCGCGATCCGAGCTTCTTGCGAATTCCCCGGCACCATCATCCGCCGCCACACCGTCGCCCAATGCGCGGCCGTCCGCTCCACATACTTCTCCGGCCGTCGAGGATCGTTGAGCAGCCGATCGACGAGCGTCCCGCGACGATGCTCGCCGTCGTACCCCAAAAAATCGCGAGCCTGCGACACGCTCGGAATCGAACCGGTCAGATCGAGCGAGGTGCGCTTCAAAAACGTGGCATCGTCGATCATCGCCGGCGGTTCGATCTTCGAGTCTTGCCAAGCCGCCGCGAACCGCTCATCAATCCAGCGGGCCAGTTCCTCCGTCGTCAAACGTGAATCGACAGACCGCTTGCCAGCAGGCTCATCCGCCGCCACAAAAGCGGAGCCACTCAACGCCAGCGCCAACATCAAGCATGTCGCTTTGAGAAACATTGCCGGTTGCCTCCGCAGGCCCTAAGAACGATTGGCTGAACCCACCACAGTCGTTGGAGCATCACCCCACACAAATCGAAGCGAGACGACTTTAGACATATTGTCTTGTTTGTCAAGTCCCTGATTCCCGCTTTGCGGGCCGATCTTTCGAGTCAGGCTCGCCGGTGCAATCTCATCGAGATTATTGATTATCCAATTGATCTTCGCGCGGCGTGCATCAGCCGCAGGGCGCTAGCCCCGGTTTGAACCGGACGCTAAGTAGACCCGCAGAGGCAAGTAGACGAGCCACTCCGTGACTCGAAGATTCCAGTCACGGAGTGACTGGTCTACTTAGCCCGTTCCGGCTGATGAGTCCCGCGCGAACATCGTTGCAAGCTCGTCTTGACGACTCCTACCGGATTGGTAGATTCTGCTCCCACTTCGGTAGGAGACTGAAGTCGACGACGGATCTCGTTCAGGAGGAGACGACGCAATGAGCCAGAAGCATCGCTTGGCCGATTTGCAAATGGCCATCATGCAGGTGCTGTGGGAGAAGAGTGAGGCGACGGTCGCGAACGTGCGCGAGTCGCTGCTGCCAGGCCGCGAGCTGGCTTACACGACCGTCGGCACGATGCTCGCCAAGATGGAGCAAAAGGGGCAGGTGACTCACCGCGTTGACGCGCGAGTCAACATCTACAAGCCGGCCATCAAGCCGGACCAAGTCAAACGCCGGATGCTCACGGACCTCGCCGACCGGCTGTTCGCCGGAGATGTCACGGACCTCGTGTGCTGTTTGCTCGACGGCGTGGACGTGTCGTCGCATGACCTCGCCGAATTGAAGAAGTTGATCCGTCGCAAAGAGCAAGAACTGGGAGATGGCTCCAAGAAGTAGATCGAGTCTGTCGTAGCCACGTTCGCCAGAACGTGGGTTCGTCGCTGGTTTGCCCACGTTCTGGCGAACGTGGCTACGGCTTTGAAACAGCTTCCCGGGAAGAGGCGACAAACATGACCAACTTTCTGACAACGTACTTCCTGCACTCGACGGTCTTGCTGGCCGCGATGTGGCTGGTCCTGTGGATCGCTCGTCCGCGCAGTCCCGTGTTGGCCGAGCGCATGTGGAAGCTCGCAGCGGTGCTGCCGGTGATAACAGCGCTGGCGATGATGTGCCGGCCGGCGGGCAATCATTCGGACGTCCGTGCCACAACCAGTCTGAGCGACGCAGTCGAAGCGCTCGATGTGCCGTCGATCTCGACCAAGCAGCCGCTGGAATTTCCGACGACAAACGATTCGGAGGTTGATCTGTTTCCGAATTCGATCGACGCGCCGACCAACCGGAGGATGGGCACTCTTGCCCGTCCGCATGACGAAGATCTGACAACGGACGGGACGGGCAGGAGTGCCCATCCTTCGATCACGCTCGATCTCAGCACCGACGTCGTGTCTTCAGAACCCATCGCCACCGAGACTGCTGAGTCCAATCCACTTGTCATCGCCGAGCCGACCGTCGTTGCAGATGTGGCTGCTGATACTCCGCCGGAGCGTGCGGAGTCGTGGCTGGTTCCGGCATGGCAAGTCGCATCGGTTCTGTTGCCAATATGGACTGCGATCGGCGCGGTGTGGCTGGTGATTCGCTCGGCCTGGTTTCGATGGCGATTGCGAAACGCTCGGCGCGTGACGCGTGGCCGAACCGTCGATCTGTTGCGTGAGCTTCGTACCCACGCTGGCCAGAGCGTGGGCGAACGGAGTGCGAACGATACGGCTTGGGAGAAAACGCCCAACGGCCTGGCGACCGTGGCTACGAAGACGATTCGCCTTTTGATCGTGCCGGGCTTCGCCGAGCCGGCGGCGTTTGGCGTCTGGCGGCCGACGATTGTGTTACCGCCGAGTTGTGAGGCTCTGCCGCGCGAAGAATTGCGAGCGGTGTTGGCTCACGAGTTCGGGCACATTGTGCGGGGTGATGTGTGGTGGCTGTTGATGGGGCGAGTGCTCACGACGGTGTTGGGGTTTCAGCCGCTGAACCGGATCGCTCGGCGCGAGTGGACGGCGGCGGCGGAATGTTTGTGCGACTCGTGGGCGGTGGATCGCGGCGTCGAGCGATTGACGTTGGCTCGGTGCTTGACCGCGTTGGCGGAACATCGGCTGACGGGAGTCTCGCTGGCGGATGCTCTCGCGGCGGTCGGATCGCCGTCGAGTTTACGGACTCGGATCGAACGGCTCGTGGCCGATCCGGCCGTCGATCCGTGGGCCAAACGATCGCGACGCTGGCTGCTGAGTGTCTCGGTGATCGCGGCGGCGGTTGTGTCGGCGGTGATGCTTCCGCTCCCGAAAGCTCTGACGGCATCCGTACCGCGACCGTCAGGGAACGGCCTCCACGAGGGTCACGCTCAGCACATGCCACTCCCTGGCGGTCGCGGTGCGGAACTGATGCGCGAGATTGGAACCGAACTCACGGTGCTGCGAACCGAACTAGATCGCGCGGAACGACTCGCGGAACAGCAGAGCGATCCGCAGTGGCTTGATGCCGTGGAACAACTTCGAGATCGCGAACGACAGCTCGTCGAACGCTGGCGAGTGTTGATGAATGAAACGGGATCAGCGCAAGAAACAGGAACACTGATCGACGCTGATCTGCGCTGATCCGGAAAACCCAAAGTACTCGGATTAGTGACGATGAGCGTGGATTAGTGTTCCAAATCAAAAAACGAAAGATCCAAAGCGGTGTTGAAACACCGCACTCCAAGGAAAGGAATCGCCATGTCACGCAGGATGAGTTCTTCGAGGTGGCTGTGCATCGCCGGATTGTTGTTCTTCGCCGCATCGCTAAAAGCGGACCCACCGCTGGCTGAACCGACTCCGCTGTTGCCAGCCAAGCGAGGGGTCACCATCAATGCCGAGGGCAACAAGGTCGTCGTTGCGGACAGTGACAATGTCTTGGAAGCGACCTCACTTCAGATTCAGAAAGCTCAACGTCCGCAAATTCAAATTGAGGCGGTCATCTACGAAGTCGATACTGCCAAGCTGGCGAAGCTTGCCGATCAAACGAAAACGCCGGTCGCCGAGTTCCTGAAGCTCAACGGCTTCAAGCAGGCGACGGAAGAGCCAGCGCCGACTCTCCCAGTGGTCATGGTGGCAAATCGCAAAGACCCGCTGTCGTTTGACCTCAACGGACAGGAAATCTTGTTGGCCTTCAAGCGACGCACAGCACCGACCGTCATGGTGTTGGCAGGACGGACAGCAACCGTCAATTTGGGCGGGCAGTTTCCGATCCGCGTCAATACGAAGGAGGATCGTCGAGATACCGAAATTATCTGGAACGACTATGGAACGACGCTGGATTTCAAACCGAGCCTTGAACCGGGAGGCCGGATGATTTTGTGGACTCGCGTCTTCGATAGGCAGATTAATGACGCGGCGTCGGTCGAACTTAATGGAGTCGTCATTCCTGGACTCACCGTGCGAGGACTCTGCGTTTCCGGGGAAATCAAACCACAGGAAATGTTGTTGATCGCCGATGGCAGCAGCGAATCGGAGCTGACGCGCATCGTGCAAATTACGGCAACAACACTCACACCGCGTGAGCTTGTGAATCAGGTCAAGGACCAACCCGTGACTCCGAAACCGATCCCGGTTGGATCGGCCGACAAGCGACCGATTCAATTCGATGTGATGGTCTGGGACGTCGATCACGCAGCGCTGCGAGCGCTCACGAAATCCGACGCGGGCGTGCATGAGTTCTACAAAGCCAATGGGCTGATCAAGCAGCCCGATTGGATTTCAGCGGCGATCGGCGATGCGGTTGGCGAGTTGCTCTCGCCGCCAGGCCGCAAGGGTGCGGCGCCGGCACCGTTGCCGGTGAGAGCGATTGTCGTGCGGAACAGTTCCGTGTCGAAGACGTTGCTCGGCCAGGACATTTTGTCCGCGTTCAAGACGATTGCCGAGCCAAGTCTGGTGGCCACTTCCGGTCGAGAAGCCACGATGCTCAGTGGCGGTGAAGTGCCGATCTTCGTTTTTCGATCCGGCGATCCCGAGGAGATTGCTTTTCATGAGTTTGGATTGAAGATGAAACTTCTGCCGCGGCTCATGGACAAAGGCCGGATCGCGCTCGGCCTCGATTTCGAGAACAGCGAACTCGATCCGAAATCCGAAAACGGTGAATCCGGTATCAGACTGATTTCCAGCCAAGGCTTTCGACTCTCTGCTCAGATGAAGCTCGGCGAGCAATTGCTGGTGGCTCAGCAGATTGGCAAGCAAGAGGTGACTCGCTTGGTGCAGATCCAGCCGACGTTGATCGACAACGAAACGGCTGTGGACAAGCCGCGCAAAACAACGATTGATTCGGCAAACAAGCAGGTCGCCGGGCAGGGCGAAGTACCGGCTCCGGCCAAGCCCGTCGCAACAGTGCCCGTAGGCGACTCGAAAGATGCCAAGCCACCAGCCCCGCCGAATCAATTCAAGACGCACAATGGCATCCTCGGCGAAGAGTCTGATGTCGCGAAAGCCGTCCTCTTCGAGGTGAAGGTTTACGAGGTCGATCACAGCCAGTTGCCGAGCAATGGTGATTCCCAAAAGGTTCAAGCGGCGTTCGACGAATTGCTGAAGCCGTGGCTTGATGGTTGGCGAGGATCGAAGCTCGACAAAGGAGGGGTCACGGCGTGGGCCACCAAGGGGGCCGTTTCAGCGAGTGAAGTCAAAAAACGACACGGTACCGTGCGACTAATCTCCGAGCCAAAGCTGATGGTTCATGACGGAGAGATCGGCTCATTCGACTACGGCGGCAAGACGCCACAAATCGAGATCTATGAGCAACATCAAGGAACGTCTCGGACAACTCCGTTGGCCAGCACGTTCGCGCTGGAGTCCGCCGTGAGCGATTCGGGGCGAGTATTCGTCTCCGTGTTTTTCGACAAGCATGGGAGTCCTCGGAAGAAACGTTCGACGGTCGAAGAGTTGAAGCAGAATGGCGTCAAAGTGAACTCGGAGCTTTCCGTAGGGCAAACCTTGTGCTTGTCCGACGCGCGGTTCAACTCGAACCAAACGAATGACTCGTTGCTCGTGACGATCACTCCCGTTGAGATCAAAACGCTCGAAAGGGGGCAACGCATTCGCGCCGTGGCCGCCAAGCCCGCGAAAATGAAAGAGTTGGAGATCACCGTCGAAGACCTCTGGCCGATCGCTGACATCAAGGTAGGACAACGAGTCGTCGCCGTCCCCGTGACGATCGAAAAAACGAGCCTGCAAGCGGACCTGACCGGGTTGGTGTTCAGCTTTGAGTCGAAATACTCACAGCGAGTCACACGCATTGAACCGCTCCCCAATCGAACTGGGCGACGAGTCACCGTTTCGGTCCCATTCAATCAATTTCCTGATGCGACCGAACAAGTCAAAGCGGCGATCGAGAACTACCTCGATGGTGCTCGCTCAGCGTCGAGTACGTTTGTCATTCCCACTGCGATGGTCTCTCAAACCGATCTCATGAGCGGTCGGCCCGTTCAAGAACTCTATGCCCAAATTCCTGTCGAGTTGCGGCCTCGTCCGGTGGAACTCACCGTCGGCGAGACATTCACGGCGATTGGCGTTTCGGCGTTGATGGGTTCCGCCAAAGCAGAGGCTCATCACGAGATCGGTGCTCTCAGCTTTAACTACTTGGACGATGATGGCGGCGGCATTTGGCGAGCGACCGCCACAAAGATCGGCACGGCACGACTGATTCAACTTGCCGTCGTTGGCGACATGTTCGGCCCTGCTCGCCTGACCGAATACCTCGTCAAAGCGGACACACGCGAATTGGAGTTGCACATCCGCCAGCAATTCCCATCCGCGAAAGTGGCGATCACCTCCGTCGGAACAAACGCCGTGATGCTCAAGGGGACGGTCGCTGCCGACGAAGACGCCACCGGCATCGTCGAACTCGCTGAGCAGTTCGCTCCGAAGGTGCTCAATCGGTTGAAGGTCGGAGCAGAAGAGCGAGCGGCAGCGGATGACGCTCGGAGGATGGGCACTCCTGCCCGTCCGATCGAATTAGCGGCAGCCGACGATTCGGAAGAGACGGGCAAGAGTGCCCATCCTCCAAAGCGAATCACACCCGCAGTGGCCAAGGTCCCGAAGAAGTCCGAGCAACTCCAGCAACTTCGCGACGAGATTCGCGAGCTGCGCCAAGCGGTCCGCGAATTGATTCAACGACTTGACCGCGAGCAAGCGGCCGCAACGCCGCAACCTCCTGAGTTGCCGCCGCGCTCGCCGCGGGTCTCCGACCCCGCCGCTTCCACGGACCGAAGGTCTCCAGGCGATGCGGGTGCGATTCTCGAACCGGGGAGACCTACGGTCGAAACTTCGGCGGGGTCGGGAGACCCGCGCCGAGCGCAGGGTGAGCCGTGGGGGGCCGACACCTCTCGCGCATGGGTCCGTAATCGACAACTCTTGGCAAATGCTGGGCCTTCGACTCGCACCGCTGACCGAATCGGAAAGAAAACAATTCCTCCCAAAGTATCACGGCGGGATGAAAGTGACCGAGGTTCGCTCCGACAGCCCCGCGTCGCAAAACAACATTCGCCAGGACGACATCCTGGTCGGCCTCCACGTTTGGGAGATCACCAACTTTGAGAATCTTCAGTATGTGCTCGGGCACCCACACATCGTGCAGCATGGCACTTTGAAGTTTTACGTCGTGCGCGGCACCGAGACTCTCTTCGGAGAATTGAAGATCGTCACGCCGGCGAAACCGATGCCGAGCAACATGCGAATCGAGCCGCCGCGACAACCACGGTCCATCGCGTTGTCCGATCTGCCCAACAAGCTGGTGACGGAATTCGACAAGCTCAAACTGCACATCGAAGTGCATCGAGCGTTGATCGACACCGCCCTCGAAGCGCGAGGCATCACCGTCGCCGACGACGAAGCGCGGCAGTTTCTTCAAGTCCACGCCGATCGGGACCAGGTTCCGCTCCAACTGTTTCAACAAGCCATGCCGCAGACTCCGCTGGGAAGGCATTTCTTGCAGGCCGCTCGACAACAACTGGCGTTGGTGAAGTACTCCGGCCAGACGACGGAACCCACCGAACAGGAATTGCGCGATGCCTACCAACTGGCCCAAGCAGGTCGAGTCGCCTGTCGTCAGCTCACGTTTTCGGACAAAGCCAAGGCGAACGAAGTCGCTCGTGAAATCCACGCGAACCCGGAGCGGTTTACGGTGATTGCCACCAAGCACGGTCTGCCCAATTCGTTCACAGGCCGCACACTCATCCCCACGAACCCGCCCAATCCGCAGGATGAAGTGGTCGCCAAACTCAAGGACGGCGAAGTGAGCGATGTGATTCAGGTCGGAGATCAATTCACGATCTATCAACGACAACAACTTTACAAACCCCCCGGTTCGTTCGACCAACTCAAGCCGCAACTGCGAGCCACGCTGATCCTCAACAAGACCAACGAAATTGGCCAGCTCGAAGTCGAGAAGTTGCGAAAAGAGTATCGGCTCATCGTCGTGCCCGCAGGCGCGACATCAGCGGCCGAAGGGCCAACGGAACTCAACCCGACGCAGCTTCCATCACACAACGCCGAGTGAGCACTCATTTCCGATAGGCATCACTCGCCGATTCGAATCTCAGTCGCGGGAGCGACTGAGCTACGTAGGCGAGTCGCTCCCGCGACTCGCATTCCGACGGCGGGTTGGATTCCTGATGCGAGACGCTTCAAAAACTTGGCCTACGACCTACGAAAGGTGCCGACACCTGCTTCGCCTTTGATCGAGCCAATGGCCAGTCGCAGCACCGACGCGGGAGTGCTGCCGATGGCTTCTCGAGGGCGTGGGCCTGTTGCTCCCGATGGCCACGACCTTCGAATGCCGATGCCCGTCTCGCAGAGCGTTCACAAACGCGGGCGTCTTGGCCGAGCGAGCGAGCGGTTTCAATGCCTCCATCGCGTAAAGACTGGTCGGCACGGGAGGCGCATTACCGCTCTTCGGAGGCCCCTGGATGATCGGAATGTGAAACTCCATCGCGGCGAGAATCGCGGACGCGACTCGCGGAGCCTTCTCACCCAGGTCCATCGTCCGAATTTGCTGAAGAGCCTCGATGAGCTGCGCCGGATCGCGGTTTCCTTGACGTTCGGCCTGCAACATGGCGATCAATTGCTCGACCGCCTGTTCGGCATTCATTGGAGCATCGACTTTGGGCGGCTGCGAGAGAGCCTGTGCTTCCGGCTTCGATCCAGGATCACGCTCCAGTTCCAGCAGGACGTGGCCTTCGGGCAGTTTGTTGGGATCGGCAGAAAACTCTTTCGGCATCGGCAGGCCGGGCTTGGCGAGTTCGATCTTCAGACGGTCGTCCTTCAGTTCGTAGATGCCGAGTTGCGAAAGCTTGTGTTTGCTGAAGATCAACTCGATTTGCCGAGGAGTCACTGTGTCGTTGATTCGGTAGTGCATGACGTTGGCGGGCGCACCGATTTGATTCATGACTTTTCTGACGACCTCGAAGTTGCCTCGGACATGCTTGTCCTCAATTGAAAGCTGCCAATCGAACTCGAATTGAATGTCCTTGTGATCGGCATTCGGTGTCAGCGCCGACAGATTCCAGCATCCCTGCAACCGAGAGAACTCGCTGAGCAAGATCGGAGCCTCTTGAGGTTCGGCGGCTGGAGCGTCTCCGATGAGTGCGAGCGATTTTTTCACGGCATCGAAGAGCCGATTGTTGAGTGACGGAGGCGGGCCTCGTTTGGGCGGAGCGAGCACGGCAATTTGCCGCAGCAACGGCGCGGCGGACTTCGCTTTCGGCCCGATCGCTCCGAGCACATTGAGGACTTGCACCATTCGCTCTTCTTCTGAGAGCGGCACGTCTCCGCGAAGGTCCAAGGAAACCACCGCTGCGAATTCGTCATCTTTGGTCCCTGAGTTCCGTAATCTTTTCTCTCGACGCTTCCAATCGACAAGAAAGTTTTCGATGAGGAGCGGTACGGCTGGCTCCGCGTGAGTCCCCATGCCGCTCAGTCCTCCAAGGATTTGAGTTCGATCATTGTTGATGTGCTTTGCGAGCAGGATCGCCAGTCCCGGAGTCTCAAGTTCCATCCGGACTAACCGTGACCACACGCTGAGCCACGGTTCTTCGCGTCGATTGGGGAGCTCCATCGTTCCCGAATAGACATCGTCAATCGCTGCAATCACCAGCGGCGGGAGTCCGTCGAAGTCGCTCAGCTTACGTTTCGAGATCAGCCAGACCGACGCGGCTCCCGCGAGTAATCGGTTGTTGCGACCTTCCGCTGGCTGAGCCATCTTCAAGAGCGTGGTGACGAGTTCTTGGTCGTGAAATTTGAACGCGGCCTTCAATCTGTCTGGCACCGAAGATTTCGGACTCGTCGCGACAGAGATCAAGAAGCGGCATGGAAACTCGCGAGCGTCTTTGAACTGCTCGTCGTGCAATGCAGCCAGCAATTCGGCAACTACCGCTTCGCCGGGCAGTCGATTCAATGCCGCCACTCCCGCATTCCAGACGAGCTCCCGTTCCTTCGCATTGTCCGTGGCCTCGAACAACTTCGCCGCGACGAAGAGGCCGCGCGCGATCCGCCGCTCGTCCCCCGTCGCCGCCAGCCGAGCACACGCTTCCATCGCGGTCGCCAACTTGTCCGGCTTCCGCTCCGTCTCCAGCATCTTCAGCCATTGCGAGTACGGCATGCCATCGAAGGTTCGCTCGTCGCTGCTATTGTGCTGCGGCGGACTCGGCCGCGAAATGTCCACGCACGCCTTCTTGTAGAGATTGTGCCGCACCTTCAGCCGTTCGAGTACCAGCGTTAATTGGTTCAGTCGGATTTCAGCATCTTCAAGTGCCTTGCGACGGCCGGCACCTTCCGATCGGTCGACTCGCTCGACCTCCTTCTTCGCCGCATCGACCTCGACCTGCGCGGATTCGATCTGCAATTCGAGGTCACGGAGAATGGCGGCATACTCGTCCTGAATGGCCTTTCGATTTCGGATCGCCTCTTCAACTTTTCGGCGATCGATTGCCACCACACTCTCACCTGCAAGCCCCTTTTCAAAGAGCTTCTGGCAAGACGCGAGGTTTTCCTCGGCCTCGGCCACCAACGAATTCATCGTCGCGAGTTTCTTCGCGAACTCCTGATACGACGGCTGAGAGGAAGTTGATCGCTCCGCTGTTCCGCCGTTCGCAACCTCCTGTGAGGGAAGCCGTGGTCGCGTGATGGCCGCGTTGCTTGATTTGGGGTCCAGCTTTCCGAGATGATCGGCGTTCTCCGCGAGTCGCAAGACGGCGAGGATTGTGCCATAGAATTCGTTCGCGGCGGCGACCACATCGCCTCGGGCGTTGAAATCCGTCGAGAGCATGGTTTTGACTTCGGGAATCGCAGGCGTCACGCCCCTCGGCTTATGCAGGTAGATCACCTTGATCAACAGCTCGGTTGAAGCTTGACGTGTGTCTTCGTTGGTGAGGGTGATCGGCACGCCGTTGTGTTCCAGAAACGTTTCGGTTTCGGGAGTACTCGGAAAGATGTCCAGCAACGCCGCAAACTGGCGGTCTGGAGCGCCGGGGACCTTCATGAATCCGAGGTCATATCGCTGTGTCTCACTGGTGTGACGCGCGAAGTTGTGCCGACCAGGAGCGATCAGTTCCAAGGGCTCACCCGCGATCGAGACTTTCATTCCCTGCGGGCCGGTGAAATTTATCTGAGTCGTCACCACTGTCGGCTCGATGCTCTGAGCGCCTTGTGCAGCGTCCTTCGACTTTGTGTCGGTCACGCCTTGCGGCTTGGCATTATCTCTCGTCGAGTCCCACCGCAGCGCATCCCCTTCGATCAACTCCCCCGCGCGGCGATTGATGATTTTTTCGCGGAGTTCCTTCCGCTGGCCGATCTGGCGTTCGAGGCGGCTGAGGCGCGATTGCAGTTCCTGCACCTGGAGTTCTTCCCATTGCAGCTTCAGGTCGAACGCGGTGCTCAGCAGGTTCTTGAGTTTGCGTTGATGCTCGGCAATCGGCTGCTGGTTCGACTCGGCCTGCCCGTTCGCTTGGAGTTGCCGAATCGTCGCCGCCTCAGCCGCCGCCGCGGACTCTTGAGCGGCAAGCTGCTCGACCAACTGCTTCGCGGCGGGGGTGTCGGGGAGGGCCGGTGATGACCGAGTCAAAACGGGATCGGGTGCGGTTCGCAACTCGGGATTGTTCGCCGGCGCTGGTGAGTTCGGTGAACTCCATTCACCCGATTGCGCCGTGATCACATAAACGTCGTTGCCCAGTTCGACATAGGCTGAATCGGCAGTCGCAATTGGCCAGTTCTTGTCCGGGGCACGGAGTTCTTTGGGGATTGAGAGCTTGGCAAATCGGCCTGTGCGGCAACTGAAGGCATAAAGGGCCTCGTCCGTTTTGGTGATGGCGTATTCCTGAGCAACGATGGTCTGGCTCAGCAGTAAATTGAATTCGGGTCGTGGTATTTTCAGGTGGATCCATTTCGCAAGCGGCTTGCTGAAAAACGCGAGGCCATCAAACGTCTCTTTCACCAGAATCTCTTGTGAATCGAGCTGACCGTTCAGGCTATCGAATCCGAAGCCGTGAATCTTTTCCCTCGACCATTCCTCGAAATACTCCGCCTCGGCTTCCGAACGCTTGCTGTCAGTTGAGCCGACTTTCTTCGTTTGTGTGATTCGCACGCGCGACGTTTTTCCATCGGGTAGCACCATCATCGTGTATTGGTAATTGTGGGTCGGATCGCCATCCCACTTCCATTCGAATCGTTGAGTCGGCTCAGACCATTTGATTCGCCAAATTGCGGCTGCGCCATCCGCTGCTTTTTCGACGAAGTCAGCGGTGCCATCAGCGGATCGCTGGATCACCAACTCAAAAAAGCCATCGTTCGATCCCAGCAAATGGTTCAATGGATGTTTCACCGTGCCGGTGTTGTTGACGACATGACCGCGTTGATACACGAACCAATTTCCCGAGATGTCCGGCATCTTAGGAGCGGTTGTCGTCTTGGCATTTGTCGGCTCGGTAGAGCCGGCCGCGGCTGAGTTCGGTGAACTCCACACTCCCGTGTTCACCGAGATTGCGAAAACTTCATCTCCAAGTTGGACCTCAGCGAAATCGGCACCCACATTCGGAGCCGGAATAGAACCGCGAAAATCGGTGGGAACCGGGAGCTTGGCCAATCGCCCGGTCGGACCAATGAAGGCATAAAGATCGTTGCCGCCTTGATAGATAACGATGTGCGTATAAGCGAGCACACGATTGAGCAACGAACTTCCATCCTTCGGACGGGGTAGCGTGAGGTTGGTCCATTTGCCGTGAGGCTTGCTGTAGAACGAGAGTCCGTCGTTCGTTTCAGTCACCGAAACCGAGCCACCATGCACCGTGCGGATTTCGGGCGGCTTTCGCGTCCATTCTTGATTCAAGTACTCATCCAGTTCGCGCTCGGTCATCTTCCCTTTCGTGAGGGCTTCCGCTTTCGCGAGGGCTTCCGTTTTCGGCTCGTCGAGGGACATCCTGGCTCGCATGGTTTTGCCACCGGCAAGAAGTTGCAGTGTGATTTTGGAAAGGCGTATTGAGCCGTCGTCGTCATTTGGAATTGGTCCTTCAAATTGCCGAGTCTCTTGAGCCCATTTCACGCGACTGACTTCGGACCTCGTGATACTGGCGTTGTCGAGTTTCGGGGGAACCCCCTTGGACTGAATCGCAAAATCGCCGCCGCCGCCGTCGGCTCGAAGGATCACTACGTCCCCAAATCCGAGCGATTTGCCCATGAGCCATGCACCGGAAATGTCCGGCATCTTGGAATCGGCCTCCTTCGTGGAACTGGTTGTGTCATTCGAGCCTCGCAACTCCAGATGGAACCCTACGACGACGTCATTTGCCTGCTTCAACTGTTGTGCCTGCTCCGGCGTTACTAGCAGCGACACATTCTTCGTGTTAGGGCGACCAATCTTCGTGGGCGCGGGCTTGGGGTCTTCCGACTTGGGATCTTCGGTTTCAGGAAGCAAATGTGGATCGGCAATGCCGTCGACCGCGAAGACCTCAATGTGCTCAAGCAACATCGTCGTTTCAAACACGTCCCGATTGACTCCGTCCGATTTCACCACACGTCGGGAGGTCACGAACACATCGACATGGTCTCCCGGACGAATGAGATCGAGTTTCGTCATCGATCGGTCGACGGGCACCGACGCCACTCGCATTCCAGCAGGAATATCGCTGGAGGTTTTGGGCGACGTGGCTTGATCGTTCGGTTTCTCCGGTTCTTTGACATCGAGTTTGTGAATGAGGACTTCGATGTCATCTTGAGCTTCAGCAGGCGCGATCGCGATGACCGACTGAAACGTGTCGTTCGAGAAGAAGCGATAGGGCTGCTCGCGGTATTTGGCGCGGAGTGCATCGCGGACAAGTGCTGGCTGGAATTCGGTCTTCACGACGGTGACGGTTGGCACCGGCTTCGGCTGAGCCGGGGCTGCGACACGGGTCCAAGAAGCCGACAACATCTGATCGAGTTCGCGTTCCGTCTTCGCGAAGCCGCTGCGCAGGAGTTGTTTGCGCTGGTCCTCGACCGGCCAGCCGAAGAGTTGCATCCACTCGTTCCCCTCCTGCAGACCGATTTTAGCAGTCCGATCACCGAGCAGATTAAACGTGAAGAAGCCTCGAAAGTTGAGGAACGGTGCGAAAAAGGGCTGCTTCCTCTCCATGAGGCCGTTGCCGTCCGCACCTTCGACGAAGATCAGCGACTCGCGGTTCTCCACCGGCCAGATTGTCAGCTTCGAGAAGGTGCCGCTCTCCGCGCGCGTCCATGTTCCGACGATTTCCGGGATCTTGAACTCGGCTGCGTTTCCGGAGCTTGCTTGCACGGCAGCAGCGGGTTGAGCTTGTCCCAAGGTGCGTTTGAGATCGGCCTGCTTCTGAGTCTCGTTGGCGACGAGCTTCAGCATCTTCTCCAATTCCAAGAAGACAGTGCCGGGAGCCTCCACCTTCAGCCGCTTGCCTGCTTCGAACTCCAGGACTTTCGCCCCCCTGTAGCCGAACAGCTCAACGAGACTCTTGGTCAGAGGCGTCGCGGGTTCCAAAGCGACCGCAGACCGATTCTCTGCAGCCGAGTCGGGGACGGGAAGGGCCTGCTTCCGAGACTCCTGTCCCACGAGTTCCAGCAGCTTGCCGAGGTCTTCCAGGACTTCCTTGGGAGCCTCAATCTTCAGCAGCTTTCCCGCTTCGTACTCCGTGACTTTCGCCCCGCGCGGACCAAAGAGTTCGACCATCTGCTTGGCCAGTGGCGTGGCTGGTTGCAGGCCAACACGCAGGGGCTTCAACGGATCGACCGGATCTTCCGCTTCAGATTCGGCGCGCCCCGTTGCCGGCGTGAGTGCTTCGGTGGGCAGCTCGGCTCGGACCCACTCCTGATTCAACAACTCGTGCTGTTCTTCCTCCGTGATGCTGCCATTCTTGATGAGCTCCTTCTGCAACGCCTCAACGAATGCCACCGTGACCTTCAGCGTCTTGCCGTCGGCCAGAAGTTGCAGAGTCCGCTTGGCCGGGTTTTTCTCGTTTGAGTCGAACATCAACTGCTCGAAGCTCTGAGTGCTCGAAGACCATTTGATGGGAGCGGCCGGAATGATCTTGCCGCGCGGATTCTCGAACCGGAAATCCCCCGTGCCATCTTCAACGCGAAGGATCACGATGCCGGCCGAATTTGGTTCTTTGCGATTGCGCCACTGGCCAGAGATGTCCGGCATCTTCGGGTCGATCACCCGCTTGGCTGCGACAGGAGACACCGGTGCTTTGACGGCATCCGCAGGCTGCGTAGATGTCGCCGCCCCACCGACAGGCTTGCTCTCCTGCGCCGAGATCGCTGCCGCCGCGATCAACCCGAGGATCACCACCCAGCTACGCAGACACGAAGTCCGCCAGCCGACCATGCGATGCGCTGTGAGTTTCATGATTGTCCTTTATGACGATGACTTGACTTCACGATTCGTCGTCTCCCTTCCATTCGTTGGACACCCTCGTTGTTTTCGAAAGGAGTCCAACGAATGGAAAGCAGACGACGAATTCATTCCAAGTCCCTCTTCGCGTCGGCATCGAGTTGTTCGATTGTCCGCGCTGTGTCATTGAGTTCTGATTGTGTCGCGTTCCAGTCCAACAGCGGGTCGAGCGTGGATGGCTCGGCGGTTGATTGGCTTGGTTCGTTCGGAATCGGTTTCTCTCGCGGCCATACGACTGCGATCACGATCGCTGCGACGACGGCGAACGCCAACGCGATGCGTTTCGTAGGTCGGGCACTCCTGCCCGACTTTGCTTTCGGCGTTTCCAAAGGGTCGGGCAAGAGTCCCCAACCTACTTCCGGCAGCGCGACCGTTGTCGGCTGTTGAACGTGAGCCAGACATTGCTCCAACAACGTCGCGATCTCCGTCGCCGAGGCGATGCGTTCCTCCGGCGACTTCGACAGCAATTTCAGCACGATCCGTTCGAGCCATTCGGGAGTATCGGCATTGATCTCGCGAATCGGGCGGGGCGAGGTTTCGCGGATGCGACGCAGCACGCCGAACGTCGTCTCCGCTCGGAACGGCGGCCGAGCGGTACACATTGCGTACAACACGCTGCCCAGACTGAAGAGATCCGAACGATGATCGACCGCGTCTCCGTTGGCCTGCTCCGGCGACATGTACTGCGGCGTGCCCGCGATAATTCCCGTGCGAGTCAACGTCGCATCATCCACCGCGCGAGCCAACCCGAAGTCGGTGAGCATCACGCGCTCAACGCTGGTCTCCAGCAAGATATTCGCCGGCTTCACGTCCCGATGCACCAGTCCTTGAGCATGCGCCGCCGCCAACCCGCTCGCCGCTTGCAGGCCGATCCGCAGCACGTCCTTCACATCGAGCGGTCCTTGCCGATCGAGCCGCTGTTGCAGCGACTCGCACGCGACGAACGGCATGACGAGATACGGCAGCTTCGCATTCGCGTTGACCGAGTGAATCGCCATTACATGCGGATTCACAATCGCCGCCGTCGCCTGAGCCTCGCGAGCAAACCGCCGCCGAGCCGCACCGCTCATCGCCAAATGCGGAGCCAACACCTTCACCGCGACGTACCGATTCAACTCCTTCTGATACCCCTTGAGCACAACCCCCATTCCGCCGCGACCAATCACTTGAACGATCTCGTATTCCCTCAACCGACCGAGCATCGCCGGATCATCGCTCGGTTCGAGGAAGTCGACCGCGAAGTCCGTCGCAAACGAATCATCGCTCAGATCGTGGGATAGGCTTCCAGCCTGTCGCCCGTCGCCGTGAGAGCCAGAACATCCTGAAGCGACAGGCTGGAAGCCTATCCCACGATCCGACAAGTAACTCGCCGGATCATCCAGAATCGCCTTCACCCCACTGCAAGCCTGCGACCACCACTGAGGCTGCCCGGCCAGCGATTCCAATTGCCCACGGCACTCAGCGCATTCAGCGACATGCTCAGCCACTTCACCGGCCAGCGGCTCCGGCAGAGCATCCTCCAACAGCCGTTGCAGGCAATCGCGGTCGTAATGAGTGATGGGTTGAGTCATGGATCGAGGCTTTGCTTGGAGTCGTTATGTCCCGAACCCGAAGGGTTCACAGCGATTAGCCGGTGGTCGCCGCAGGCGCAGCACCGGAATACGGAACGAAACGTTTTTTGCATCCCGGAGGGATGCCAGCGTGTGAATGTGCTGGCATCCCTCCGGGATGCTCATCATTGGGGACCGTCCTCCGGTGGTATCGCTTCGCTCAACCACCGGCTAATTGCTGTGAACCCTCCGGGTTCTGTCATTGGTCCTTCTCAAACTCTTCCACCTTCACTCGCAGCCGAGCGATGATTCGGCTGCGGGCGACATACACGCTGCCGGTTGTCAGATTCAGATCGCGAGCGACATCCGCGATCGCTCGACCGTTGATGCTAGTTTCGACGAATGCTTGCCACGTCGAGACGTGGAACTCGCGCCGCACTTGTTCCATCGCCCATGCGAGAACCTGTTGCCGATACTCCTGATCGAACAGGTCCGACTCCGGACTGACCGCCAGCGTCGCATCGAGCACCTCCGCGAGTTGCCGATCATCCATCGCCTCCGCCTGCCGCGACCGCTTCGTCAAAAACGTGACCACCACATTCCGAGCCACTCGAAACAACCACCGTCGAAACGACGCCTCCGCCCCATCCGGTTGATACCGCTCGATCGCCCCGCTGATCCGCAGCAACACCTGCTGCGTCGTGTCGCGAGCATCACTCTCCTGCAACCCGCGCCGCCGCATCAGCCGCAGGACCAGCGGCTCATACAGCAGCAAAAACTCCGCCCACGCCCGCTCATCACGCTCACCCCGCAGGCGCAGCAGCAAGCTCGGACGTGTTCGCGGCGTCTCGTACACAGTCACCTTTCGTTGCTGAAGTCGCCAGGCATCGAGTTTCGAGTGATCCCCATGAGCCGCCAGGCGCTAGCCGCGGGTTGCGGATGCATTCAAAACCGGCGGCTAGCGCCCAGCCGCTCACCAAGATTCCACATCGCCGACAACAAGAGTAACTCCGCCGACGTCGAAATCTTACACCGGGGCAATCCGATTTTGTCGGATCGTAGGATGCCGCCCCCGGCCGTCCGTGTTCGAGAGCCAAACAACACAGGACGGCCGAGGGCGGCCATCCTACGCGCATCGCTGGATTCGGGCTTGCGAAAGCGAAAGGCTTCGCTACAGTTCGCCTGGCGAAAGGTTTCGCTAGACGTCACGAATTGCGGAGGCAAAGTCATGCGTGAATTGGGATCATCTCAACCGACGGCGGTCGAGTTGGAGATTTTGCGGATTCTCTGGGAGCTGGGGCCGAGTCCCGTGCGGGATATTCATTCGCGGCTGAATGAGGCCAAGGGGACGAACTATTCGACCTCCGTGAAGATGCTCTCGGTGATGCTGACCAAAGGGCTGGTCAAGCGGGACGAGAAGGCGACTCCGCTGGTCTATCGCGCGGCGATGACTCGCGAGCGGGCGGCGAAGAAATTTCTCACCGAGCTGATTGAGAAGGTCTACGACGGCTCGGCGATGAGCCTGGTGCTGCAAGCCCTGGCGACGGGCAAGGCGTCGAAGGACGAGATTGAGGAAGCTCGGAAGTTGCTCGATGAGATGGAGGGCAAATCATGAATCCGCTGGTTGAGCGACTCGGTTGGGTGTTGGTGCATTCGCTGTGGCAGTTCGCGCTCGTGGCGTTGCTGGCGGGTGTGATCGCGCGCGCGATGCGTCGGAGTTCGTCGGCGGCTCGGTACGGCGCGCTGGTGGTGGCGATGGCGGTGATGATCGTCGTGCCGCTGGCGACGTGGTTTGTTTTGCCAAGCAATGCGCGCGATGACTTGGCGAGCCGGAGGGCGTTAGCCCCCGGACTGGCTCTCGAAGTCGCAACGGGTCCGGGGGCTGACGCCGCCCGACTCGCCGGCGTTGCGAAATTTGAAGACCCGACCTCGGACGACGCTCACACAAACGACGACAAAGTGAGCGGCACGGCGCTAGCCGCCGGTGGGGCTAGGTGGTCGACACCGGCGGCTAGCGCCGTGCCGCTCAAAGCTACCGGGGGGCTGACGCCGTCGGCTCGCCAAGACGAGGTCGTCTGGCTTTCTCGCTTCAAAGCCGCGCTGCATCCGTGGCTGACGTGGATCATGGCTGTTTGGAGTCTCGGCGTTGTGGTCTGTTCGCTGAGGCCGCTACTGGGTTGGCACACGTTGTGGCGATTGAAACGCGTCGGAGTGAAGCCGGTATCAGATGACGTGCTGGCCGCGATGCGGCGCGTGACCGAGCGGCTTGGGCTGCGGCGGGCCGTCACCGTTCTGCAATCGACGTTGGCTCAAGTGCCGGTGGTCGTCGGTTATCTGCGGCCGGTGGTCTTGCTGCCGGTCAGCCTGATGACCAGCCTTCCGGCCGAGCAGTTGGAAGCGATCCTCGCTCACGAGTTGGCTCATGTGCGGCGACATGATTTCGTGGTGAACCTGCTGCAAACGCTGGTCGAGACGTTCTTCTTTTATCACCCGGCGGTGTGGTGGCTGTCGCATCAGATTCGAGTCGAACGTGAGCACTGCTGCGACGACCTCGTGGTGGCGTCGTTCGGCAACCGCGTCGAATACGGCCGCGCGTTGTTGGCCATCGAAGAACTGCGCGGCCGCAGCACGGTCCTCGCTCTGGGAGCGAATGACGGTTCATTGTTGTCGCGGATTCGGCGGATCGTGGAAGTCCGTTCTGATCACGCCACGCATGAACGCGGGCCAGCGGCTCTCATGACGCTCGCGCTGGTTGGCGTGGTATGTGCGTTGTCGATGACATGGAGCCTCGCCGCGAAAGACGATGCGAAGAAAGAGCCTAAACCCGATCGCTATGTCGCGGAGTTGCCGAACGGTGTGCGAGTGGACTTCATCGGACTCGCTCCGATGGAGAAAGAGCCGAAGACGTGGTGGAAGCCGGATGGATCGCCGCTCAGTGACGTGCCGAAGCATGGAAAGGAAACGCTCAACGTCACCGCCCATGAGGTTCGCCGCGCGTTGATCCGTGTGCATGGCGGAGGCTTGAGTTACCTGGACGTGATCACGCCCGGCATGACCAATGTTCGGTCAGATGAAGCTCACGGCTCAGGCGGGCCGTTCGTGCGGCTTGATGGCGGATACGCCTTTCCGCCCGGCCAGAAGACGGGACGCATTGAAGTCGGCATCGCCACACAGCCGAAGTCGCCAGTTCGGAGATTGGACGCCAAGGGGCGGCGAATTGTGCCGGGGCGCGGCGTGAACTCGGACAGCGGAGTTCAGGGAGTGATTGTCGTCGAAGAATTTGAAACCAGACGACCAATCGTCGTTGATGTCGGTGGATCAGATCGCATTGCCACCGACGATGATGTCACGATTGAGAAAGTCGAGCAACCGCCGTTGTGGATTACGAAATCAAACGGCAAACAACTTCCCGAAACGGCGGAGCAGAAAGCCGAGAACGATGAACGACGAGTCAAAACTCAAGTCGTGTGGACAGTGCCGAAGCATTGGAAGTCGTTCGATCTCGAAATGACCTTGATCGACATCGACGGCAAGTCCCATCAGCCAAGCGGGCGAGGCTTTGACTTTGACACCGACGAAATGCGTCGGCGGCAAATCAATCGCGGAAGCGTCACCTTCAACGTTCCGCTGTCGCGAGCGGCCGGCTTTGAATATCGGACTCGCCGCTATCAGCACTGGGTCACGTTCGACAACGTCGCGTTGAATCCGGGTGAGATGACCGACGTGAAGGTGCAGGTGGAATCGCACCCGGAACCGAAGCCAGAATCCAAAGAGGTTCGGTTCACCGACGAATTGCGGCTCGAATTGAAGCGAGGGTCGGCGCATGGCGGGCGATGGTTCTTCGTGGATTTGGATCGCGGGCGAATTGCGAAGCCGCCGTTTGTGGTGGAGATTGAGATTGAGCGGCTGCCGTACTTCGTCACTCAGCCAAAGGAGGCGGAGTTGAATGAGTGGCTCAAGCAGGAAGGGATCGACCTGATCCTCTTCAGCGAAGCGAAGCCGCTCGGTGATGGTTCGGGGCGGATGAATCAGCATCTCCAGACACGCTCCGTGCGCACGAACCTGGCACACCTCGCGAGTGGACTACAACCACGACGCGATGGGTCGTGGACTTGGAAAGCTCAGCCGAGTGAAGTCGTCGCTCCGTTCGTTCGGAAGGACGAGACGACGCACGTCTCCGGGTTCGTTCCACATTCTTCAGATGGCGAACTGCGACAGGACAGTCCGAACCTGCATGCCTTCCGCACCGCTGAGAACGTGCTCGGCCTGTTCCTGCTGGAACAACCCAACGCACTCAAGGACGAGATGACTCTGCGGATCGTCCACGTCGCGAACGCCACCACGCCACTGGCTGACGTGCAATTCGCAACCGGAGATTTCGTGAGCGGCAAGAACGGTCCGGCCGAGCCACCGCCTGGTCAGCCGCCCGGTGCCAAGCTCGACGCCTGGGGACCAGAGTGGAATGGACTGCGTTCTCGACTCGTCACCGTGCCGACGACGGCGAATGACGAATCGCCTGACCTCTCGAAGTCGGCGAATCTGTTTGCTCGCGGCGATGACGTGACGTTGGCCGTCGAGTTGCAGAACGTCAGCGACAGGCCGCAGACATTGATTGGCGTGAGACATGACGCCAAGGGGCAGCCTCAGTTTGAAGGGAAGTTTGCTCCGGAGGTTTTTGCGCCGCATTTGTTCGAGTTGGAATTCACCGACGCCAATGGGCAGCCGGTGCCTCGTGCTTCGCGCGTCTTTCTGGAAATGTCGGATCGTCTGAGCGGCGCATTGACGCACTCGGTTGAGCCCGGCAAGTCGCTGGTGGTGGTGTTGCGTCCGTCGCGGTTTTACTCGCCGATGGATCATCAACTGCCGCCGGGAATCTATCGGGCGCGAGTGCGTTATCACGGACCGAGCGATCAGGACTTGACCTTTTTCCGGTCGCATCGTTCCAACGAACTACGAGCGAAAGCTTGGTACGGTAAGGTCACGTCGAACACCGTGACGTTTTCAGTCGCCAATGAGGCAATCGAAGCGAAGCGTCCGAAGCTCGTGTGGGGACCGGAGGAGAACGGACTTCAGGCCGCCATCGAGTTTCGTCATCCGCCGGGTGCGACTCCAACGAATGGTCCGCCGGGAACGTTTCCGACGAAGCCGGAAGTCTCGACGATCTTTCATGTGAAGAACGTCTCCGATCGAACGATCAAGTTCGTCAGCGAGACGGGGCGGCAGGGAGATGACATCGACGCCACTGACGAAGCAGGCAAGACCAAACGGCTTGAGACCGGGTTCTTCACTGGTGTCCCCATCATGGTCCGCTGGACGCTGAAGCCGGGCGAGGTCGCGGAACTTCGCGCCACTTCCCGCATCGGACTCATCAAGAAGCCAGGCAAATACACGTTGCAAGCCAGCATCAACTTCCGCAGCCTCGTTCGGAACAAAGGCGAGGGAGAGGACGGATTCCCCAAGCCAGATGATTATCAGCAGACGTTGGTCACGGGCGACACGCCGATCACGATTCGTGCTCGGCCGCCGGTCGTCATCCCGGTCAGTGCCAACGGTGAGATTCGCGGCGTGTTGCTCGACGCGGAAACGGGCGAACCCATCGAGCGAGCACAGGTGGCGTGTGAGGCATTCAATAATCATTCGGGCAAACGGATGGGATCGAGCACCTACACGGATGACGAAGGACGATATCGGCTCCACGTTCCGGCACCGGGGTTCTACAACGTCTGGCTTCACGAGTACCAAGATAAATGGATGACCGCTGCAGCCGATGACGGTCTCTTCGTGGACGCGGGCAAGGTGACGGCGTCGCAGATGTTTCTGGTCAATGCTCGCAAGATCGTCGGCACGCTGGTCGACTCGGCAGGCAAGCCAGTCCGGAATCCTGTGGTGAAATGCAACTCGCCGGCGCGGCCCGAATCGCTGCACGTTCACAAAATGCGGGCGGAGCCTGACGGCAGCTTCTGGTTCGCCGTCCCTCCCGGTCGTGCCTACCTCTACGTCGATGAAGAATCTCAGCAAACCAAAGACAACTCGACCGGCGGCTTTCGTTCCGCGCACGCTCAAGTGGAAGTGCCGGTCAGCAGTGATGTCGCACCCGTGATGCTGAGTCTGCAAACTTCGACCGAGAAGCCCGGCGACACCGAGTGGCTCAAACGCTCGACGCCGGGAACTCAGATCGTCCGCCGAGCAGGCACTCAGAACGTCACCGGCAACATCGTCGATGAATCCGGCAAGCCGATCGCCGGAGCCAAACTCCTCCGCGACGACGGCTCCCTCATCACGACCAACAACAAAGGTGAGTTCCGCATTGAGACGCCGAAGGGAATCCAACTGACGTTACACGCGGTAGCCCCCTGTTATCACGTCTGGTTCGGAACTCCGACTGCGGGCGATGTGCTCAAGATCGTGCTCGAACAGAAGCAGCGGCCGCGCATCGCAACAGCACCCAGAGAAACGGCTCAGGCACCAAACGCAGCGGCTCGAAGCGAAGCTGTGTTTGCCAGAAAAGTCTCGCTCGACGTGAAGGAGCTGCCGCTGCGTGAGGCGTTGGCGAAGTTGGCACAAGCGGCGCGAGTGCCGTTGAAGCTCGATGAGCCGGCGCTGACGACGGCCGAGCTCGATTTGGATGAGCCAGTCACGGTCGCGTTCCGGGATGTGCCGCTGAGTCAGGCGTTAGGACTGTTGATTGATTGGAATTTTCATCCAGGCGTGTTTCGTGAGCTGCGTGGCGGAGCGTTGTCTCTCTCGACTCTTGAGGCGATGCAGGAGCGAACGGCGCAGGCGCTGCCGGACTGGTTGAAGCCGCTCTACAACCGTGGGCTGCTGGCCAATCTCGACGATGACAACCACGTGATCTCGATCTCAGCGAGTGGGGCTCTGACGGATGAGCTGCTCGCTCGGCTCAAGACGCTTCCGAAACTGCGTGAGTTGAATCTCGGCCACCCGACGAAGATCACGGCTGCCGGTTTGGCTCACCTCGCCCAATTGACGGCGTTGGAAAAGCTCACGCTGTCGAGCATCAACACCACCGAAGAGCGGCTGGGTGACGAGGCGCTCAAGCACATCGTCGGATTGAAGTCGCTTCGAGAACTTCATCTGAACGAGTGCGGGACGACCGACGCCGGCATCCGATGGCTCGAAGAACTGCCGCAGCTCACGCATCTCGATGTGTATCAAGAAGGCCGGCTGACCGACGCGGCGATCACCTCGATTGCGAAGCTGAAACGTCTCAAACATCTCGGACTCAATACCTACGTCGGCTCTAAGGAACTGGGATGGATGCGGTTCTCAAAGGAAGCGATCCAGTCACTCGCGGGGCTTCAGGACTTGGAGCACCTGCATCTCGTCGGGCAAGGCGTTTCTTCGGAGACTCTGCAATTCCCACGGCTCAAATCATTGAGCTTAGGTGTCGAAGCCGACGACGCCTGTGCGGCGCGCATCGCCGAGTGCCGTCAACTGCAAACGTTGCAGTTGGTCTTCACGAGCATCACCGATGACGGCCTGAAAGTGATCGCCGCACTTCCCGAACTCAAGCGACTGAACACCGACAGCCACGTCATCACCGACACCGGAATCGGACACCTCAAGACGCTGCCGAAGTTGGATCATCTCAGCCTGCGGGTCTCACACCTGACCGACGCATCATTGGAGCACATCGCCAAGATCAAATCTCTGACGCGCCTCGATCTCAACGGGAGCGGCCATCCGGGATTTGTCGTTCCGGGCAATTTGCCCCAAGCCAAATTCACGGTCCCCGGCCTGCTGAAGCTGAAGGCGCTGCCGAACGCCCGGATTAGTTCCGCAACTGGCGGCGGGGGATTCTTTACGGAACCGAAGCGGAAGAAACGTGCCGCTCGCTAACAGCCTGTTGAAAAACAGCCAGACATGTAACCCAAAGCGTGAGCGAGGGTCGAAATTAACGAGAAGTTAGCAGTCGAACTCCCTCGCTGACGCTTCGGGTTACATTTTTCAACAGGCTGCTAAGCGCAACAACTTTACCGAGCAACACACAGTTTCTCTTGATCCATCGAAAACAACGATGACTCCGAAACTGGCATCCATTGTGTCTGCGTTCGCGTTCGCCACACTCGGCCTGCTTACCGCAGTCGGCATCGCCCTCCTTGAAAATGCTTTCGGAGCTGTTCGCACAACTTCTCCAAAAGTTTGTGTGATTGGGCTTTGCTCCGGACACTCCAGGGTCGAGGAGAGACCAACTTGGACCTGACTGCATTCGTCAATGCCTATCGCGGGCCGCTGATCGGGCTGATTGCCTCGTGGGGAGCTCCGTGGGGTGACGCGGTTGAGATTGCTCAGGACAGTTTTTCGGAAGCGTGGTTGAACCGCGAAACTTGCCGGGGTGACTGGAACGATCCGGAAGTCTTTGGGCGCTGGTTGCGCGGCGTGGCGCTCAACCAATACCGCAATTGGGCCAGGAGTCGTCGTCGCCGAGCACGGACGGTGTCGTTGGAACCGGCCATCCTGGAGCAGGCCGTCTGCGCGGTTGATCCTGAGCCAGATCAACAACTGGCTGCGTTGCGGCAGGGGATCGCGCGGCTGCCGGCCAAGCAGCGCGAGGTGGTTCTCATGCACTACCTCGAAGAGACCAGTGTGAAAGAGGTGGCGGCGCTGTTGTCGGTCCCGGCCAAAACGGTCGAGGGACGACTCTATCAAGCCCGTCGCAACTTGCGGCGGTTGCTCGACGGCGGGCTTTCGGCCGCACAGATCGGAAGGATGTTGCTATGCCTGTGAACTTGGTCTCCGACGATGAACTGCGAGCGGCCTTGCGTCCCTATCGAGTCGATCCAGCGACGTTTGAAGCCGGCGTGAGGACTCGACTGGAAGCCGCTCAACGGCAGCGTGCCGATGATCCTCTGGCGGGACGCTCTCCCTTCCTGCGAAGCGCTGCGGCCTTTCTGCCATTGGCGATCCTTGCCGGTTGCAAGGCATCGCCCGCCGAATCGAAATTGGCTCCGGCGGCCGGCGGATACAAACTGCTCAGCTATTTGGCCTTTCCCGCAATCAGCTTATTCGTGTTGCTCGGAGCCACGGTCTTCAGCGTGGTGCAGATTCGCAACTCGCGAGAACAGAATGGCTCGCGATTGAGCGACGAGCAGGTGATCCAGGAAGCCATTCGAGAATGGTGGAGCCGCAATCGGCGGGGCGCGATCAGCGTGTTTGTCGCCTCCGTCATACTGGGAATGGTCGGAGCGACGTGGCTGCTGTTTCTCTTCTACATCTTGTCGTTTGGGATCTTGCTTGGCGTTCTCGCCAGCTACGCCAAGCTCGGAGTTGGGAATCGTCAAATGATTGGCCAATCCTGTCTGATGGGACTGGTGTTTCTCGGACAGATGGCGGCATTCTCTGGAATCGGCATGCAGGAAATTCATTTCGTCGATCAGACGCTCGTCGCCGCCATCTTCTTCGGTGGGACGTTGATTCTGCTGCCCGTCATTCTGGTCAGCTCGCCGGCTGCCAACGTTTCCGGCCAGCGAATGGGAGCCGTGCGTCGACGGATGATTGCCGTCATGTACTCGAGCTTGGTGGTTCTGTTGATGACCCGGATGATGAATCCGATTCTTTGGCCGGCCACTCCGACTCGGATCAAGCACTTCGTCGAATCCTTCGACCACGCTCCCTATGAATCGTCCAGTTGGCAGCAGTGGGAAGTCGTCGCGAAATGGGCCATTCAATCGAAGCTTGATCCTGACTTGTCCAAGCCGCGCGAACTGCTCGCGAAAGAAATCTCTGGCAAACAGAACCCGTTCATCCTGAGCAACGCGCTACGAGTCGGACTGCTGCCAGCCGATCAACTCGACCCGCTGAAAGACTATCAAGAGTTGCGGCGATCCTTGGTCGATGCTCCCCTTGGCCTGAAGCCGCAAGTGATCACCAGCCTCGATCAGCATGACTGGGTCATCCGCGCGGCGGTGTTGCGCAATGACTTGTCGCCGCAGGGACGAGACCTCCTGGAGCAACGCCTGCACGCCACGTTGGAGAACCTGTTCGAGGTGCCGCAAGTTGTCCTCAGCGACCCGCTGCGTGCGACGCAACTGCTGGAGGTTCTCGGACGGCCCGTCAACCGCGATCAATACCGCGCGAGGGTCCATGACCTGCTCCGAAAGTTTCATTCCACGAGCGGTGGTGGATTTCAATTGGCCGGCGGCTTCAAGACCTATTTGACGTGGCCGGCAGAGTCATGGATGTCGCAGCCAGGTTCCTTGGAACCCACCGCCTACGCCGTCGAGTTGATGGAGATTTATGGCGTTCCCGACGACCTCGATCTCCATTGGGTTCGATCGTTCCTGAAGCCAACCGCCTCGCGGCCCGCGGATGACAAGTGGGTGGCCGCCGCCATTCGCGAACGACTGAATCATCTGCCCGGCGTGACGCCACCAACCTGGCTGGAGTTCTTGTACTACGAACGCTGTCTACTCGCTGCTGCGGTTCTGGTGGGACTGTGCTTCTACGCGACGATCAGTTCGCCGAAACGGAAAGCCATCGACTCGGTAGAGGGCTCATGAAACTCTCAAAACAATGGTCAGTTGATCGCCTCCGCTACGACGACCAAACCTTGCGAAGCAAAACACAATTCTCCTGATCCGTTGAACGCAACGATGACTCCGAAGCTGAAAACCATTGTGTCTGCGTTCGCGTTCGCCGCACTCGGCATCGTCGTCTTTGCTCCAACGCCACCCCCGCAGCAGCTCCGCTTTGAAGAGACGATGTTCGTCGTTCTCCCGCTGGTTGGCGTCGTCTTCTAGAAATTGCCGAGGGCTTCGCCGCCATTGCGAGTGAACAGCGCCTTCAGAGTGGCCAAGTCGATGTTGTCGCTGATGAAGCGGACGGAGCCATCACAGAGCGCCACAAAGAAACCGCCGGCGTGAGCCCCCTTCAGACCCTTCAGCGGGTTCTTGAAATCGATCGCGAGGTCATCTGGCTTGGTCCAGATCACCGCCGAGTCGCGGTGAGCTTCGACCGCCAGGATCGTGTTGCTGGTGCCGTCGGTGAATTCGCGGATGGCTAATCCCTCTTTGCCTTCAAAGGCGGTGCTCTTCCCCGTCGGAACGAGGTACACGGTCTTGCCCTCTTTGGCCAAGTCGGGCTGAGTCGGCGAGATGTAGACCGGCGGAATCTTCTGGATGAGTTCTTTGTTGTGCTCGCTGTCCCACGGTTCATCGAGATGGAATTGTTGGTAAAGCGCTGCCTGGTCGACATAAGGCAGAATGTGGACTCGCCAACTCAGCAGTTGCTTGCCTTTCTTGTCCACATTGGCCGCCGGTGGAAACACGTTATTTGCAGAGTTGTAGTTGTGCATCGCGAGACCAATCTGCTTCAGGTTGTTCGCCCCCTGTTGTCGTTGAGCTGACACGCGGGCTGTTCCCACTGCGGGCAGGATGAGTGCCGAAACGACAACGACTCCCGCCGGACCCATTTGGGTCACGCTGGGGACCACGCCGTGGCTTTCGGTGCGCCAACCGTTCTCGGTGCGGGCCATCGTTGAGACCGTCGGTGCGAGATGTTGCTCGATGTCCGCGAACGGCTGCGAACGCTCGCCGAGATGACGAGGCCCGGCACGAACATCCCGACTGGCTCGCTGGCCGAGACGTAGACCGACCAGGTGTGGTGTCGAGCGACTTTGTGATCTCGGCGTCAAGCTGATTGAAGAAATCTCGGACCGACTCTTCCGCGAACAATTTCTCAGTCCGGTTGGTGCTCTTCGGGTCCGAAGCGGTCCAGCCGTTCCAGGTCACGAACAGCAGGCACTCCTCCGGAGCGACATGGGCTAGAGCCAACTTCTCTGTGGATTGAGCCTGCACCGGCGTGACGCTCTACACCGCACACATCGTCAAGACCCACGCCACGACAGATCGGAATCGAGACCGAAACATGAACGAACTCCTGTTGAAGATTCATCTCTCGCAAAAACGCCACAGACCGGAAGGCGACATTCGAGCAAGTTGGTTGCGCCAGTCAATAGACAGAATGTCTACACTTTTCATCGAACCGACTGCCGATCGAAGCAGGAGATCGCTCTGGAACGCGAATTTGTCTGATCACGTCAACGCGATTCCTGTGGCGAGGTTGCCAGCGCACTGATCAGGTAGCCGAGTTCGTCCGTGATGTCGGCAGGATCGCTCACGGTGTCCGCGATGCGTGATTTCACTGCTTCGCGAAAGCGCTTGCGAAGTCGGTGAACGGCGACTCGGAGTGCCTCCTCAGTGATGTTTAACGAGTGAGCGGCGGCAATCGTGGTGTCTTGGTCTGCTTGTGCCACGAGCCAGCGTTTGAGGATGTCGAACCGGGTCTGATCACCTGCGGCCACGGCTTCTTGACGGAGCGTCTCGATGGCCTGATCGACAATCGCGACGGCCCAGTGCCGGTCGAAGAAAGCGTCTGAAGGGAATCCGTGCGGATCGGCGATTTCGACGAGGTGACTGGGAATAGCGGCGATCGAGCCTGTTGGTTGGTCGGGTGACTGCGGATCGCGGTCGCCTCCACGGCGAGCGGCTCGTTGCACGTCTTGGAAGTCCGCGAGGAAATGCTTCACCGCGCCGAGCAGGTAGGACCGGAACCGGCCTCGCGTGCGGTCGAGATGCGCGAGGCTGTTCCCTTCCAGCAGCTTGGCGATGAACTCGTGAGTCAGGTCGCGAGGGTCGTCGCCGCCACGATAGCGTCGCACGAACAACTCCACCGGAGCGTAGTAGGTCTCGCACAACTCGCGGAGCAGACGCTTGGCTTCCGGCGAACTGCCTCGCGCGGCCAGCACCTGCGTCCAGCGCGTCGTGTGAAAGCGGCCAGAGTTGGAAGGCTCACCGCGCACTTTGCACTTCGACTTTCGTCCGATGGCCGAGTTCCAGCGAGACGTTGCGGAACTCGACCCACTGGTAGCGGCGGGACTGAACGTGGAACTTGCGAATCGTCTCGAACTCTTTGAGCGGCAGCGTCGTCAGCGCGTTGACCAGCCCGTGGCCGCCGTCGGAGCCTTCTTCTTTCAGCCGCTCGATCGTGCCGTCGGCTCGTTCATAGACCAGCCGCGTTTCGTGGTCGTCTCACCGCGAGTAGCTGAAAGAGAGAGGCACGATCTCACCGGCGGTGTTTGTCGTTCGCACGGAACCTTCCCACGAGCCTTTTGAGCCGCCGGATTCCGAGGCGCTGAATTGCCGCTGATTCTCGTGTCGCAAGAACGTGAGCGATGTGTGCCAGTCACCGTCGGCGACACCGACCTCAACCGTCATCTGACGTGCCTCGGACGGACAAGCGATGGTTTGAATCAACATCAAATACGGCTGCTTGTCATGGGGCTGATGCAACGACAAACCCATCCCGAAGATCTTTGATGTTGTCGGGAATCTCAACACGGGCTGCGAGGCCAAGCCGGTCTCGCTGTGAACTCGGACGACGATTTCTTGGATGACCTTGCCGCCAGCGGAACTCGATCCGCCCGACTCGGGCAAGCCGGATTCGGTCAACAGTTCGCCATTCGGCTTCCAGCTCGGCTGTCCGTCTACCGGATGCCGTCGCAGCGCGACGAACTCCACTCGGCCTTGGTCATACGCCCCCTCGAACGGAGCCAGCTTCGGTTGCGCGGGAGGCTCGATGGTTTTGAATCGGGGCGTTCCGGCAGTTTGGTTGGTCGGCAACGTGTCCGGGCTTTGGCCTTCCGGAAGCACCGTCATGATGGCCCACACTCGCATGAGCGATTCAGTCTGATAAGCCAGCAGACCGGCTCCATGATTGAGACCAATGGAAAAGACGTGACCTTCCGATGGCGGCAGCGTCACCGCGCTCCGTCCCTCGTCGCTGGCCGGTCGGTATTCGAGCGGCACTCGCACGCGGCCGTTGCCTGTCAGCTTCGCTTGATAGCGACTGACGATGACTGGCTCGCGCGGCTCGTCCGTCGAACCGTCATCCTTGAATAACTGAGCATTCTCCAGCGTCAGCCACACGTTCCAACCGGGTACGTTCGGCACGCTGTAGCTGAAACTGAAGTGACGATTTTCAACTTGGGCATCTCGGATCATCACGTCCGTCGCGGGGGACGCGGTTGGGATCGCGATCATGAGCGACGCCACGATCAACATCGCCGTGATCGTCCAAATCACGAGTCGTCGATGGTGCCGTCGTCGCGCCTCTGCAACCTGTGGATCACCGGCAACACCACCCATCAGCGATCGAGCTTGCCACAACACGACGCTCGCCCACGGCAGTGCAACTAATCCAATCACGAAGTTGGGAACGAGCAACATCAGAACGACACCACTCCGCGGCAACGTGTTCGACCAGAATCCTTCAAACAGTCCCACAAAGAACACGACGAAGGCCAGCGACATCAGAAACCCGGTGACTCCGGCTGCGGTCAGCCAGCGGAAGATCGCGGGCTGACGCTGCGAATCATTCTTCAAAGCCAACTTCTTCAGAGCATTCGAGACGACGATTCCCGGCAGCACCGACGTGGCCAGCATGAAAAGACAGAGCAGAATCCAGTTGGTGTCATATCGGAGGATCAATTCCGTCGCTCTGATCGTGAACGTGCCCAGCATCAATCCCGCGAACAGCCACACGATCGAAGCCGCAAGCGCGATCTTGTGCCGTTGCGATCGCTCGTTGGTGATGGGACCGAGCGGCGGTGAGCTGCCGTTGCGACGTTGCCAATGTTCGACCATCACCGCGATGCCGATGAAACCGAAGAAGCCAAAGAACCCCGAGAATCCCATCGCTCGCTCAAGCCCCGGCACGAAACTGAGAAAACACAAAAAACCGAGGAATCCAAGATGCGACACCTGCAACAGCCGCCGCCCCCATTCGGTTCGGATGCCGAATGCGTTGTCCAACGGGATCATTGCTGGCGACTCCAGGGATCGCTCGGCCGTCGGGGTGATGACCGGTTCCCGTCCGTCCTTTAAGGCGTGAATCGCATCACACCACTCCTCGACGCACTGATTGAAGGTCGCGATCGGCACCACGAACCCTGACGACGGCCTCGGCGTGAAACAGACCTGCCGAATCTGGCCGTCGAGTTCGTAGGTCACGCGGACGTAGTTCAACCCCATGAAATTCACTGTGGCCGTGTAGCGACCGACATCAACGTCTCGGATGGACTTGATCGGAATGACGGTCGTCTCGCCGCTGCGGAAGAAGTTGGGCCATCGTTGTATGCTGAGCTGGTTTTCGTCCAGGACGATCTCGGCCCGTTCGCGATGGGCGAAGAACTGCCCCCAAAACGTCGCCAGTTTTTCGGGAGTGCTGGCGATGCCACTGGCGAGCATCGGCAAGCGCAGTTTCCCACTCGTTCGCTCGGATGCTGACTCGCCTGTCACGAACGTGGTCACCTGCGACCTAAACTCCGCAGCCGTCTGAAACCGCAGTTCCGGTTCCTGTTCCAACGCCCGCAGCACGATCTCGTCCAGCCGCACGTCGATTTGCACTTTCTTCGAGGGCGGTTCCAGTTTGGCTCCGGGCAACTCGCCGGTCAGCATTTCGTAGAGCACGACCCCCAGCGAATAGATATCCGCTCGATGATCAACGGCGTTCGGAGCATCCCGCTGTTCCGGAGCCATGTATTGCGGAGTCCCCAACACCGACTGCTGCGTGAGATCCGGTTGCCGTAGGTCAGGCTTTCCAGCCTGACTTGCGTTGGACGTGAAATCGTCAGGCTGGAAAGCCTGACCTACGCGCATCATCCGCGCGATGCCGAAGTCGGCGATCTTGATGCGGCCCTCCTTATCGAGCAGCAAATTCTCCGGCTTGATGTCGCGATGGACGATGCCATGCTCGTGAGCGAACTGCAGTGCCTCGCAGATCGGCGGCACCACGGCCAGCGCCTGCGGCGGCGTGAGTCGTCCCGCCGACATCGCCTGCCGCAGGTTCACACCGTCCACGAATTCCATCGTCAGAAAGAAGAACTCGCCCGCCCGGCCAAAGTCATACACCGTCACGATGTTGGGATGATTGACCTCCGCCAGTGCCTGAGCTTCGCGAGCAAACCGCTCGGCGAAGTCCGGATTCGCCGCATGATGCGGAGCCAGAATCTTCAACGCGACCATTCGCCCCAGCGACTTCTGCCGAGCCTTGTAAACCGCTCCCATCCCGCCGCGACCGATCAACCCGACGATTTCCAACTGCGGAAACACCGCCGTCAGTTCTTCGACGGTGGGCGGTCTCCAAGCCACCGATGGCCCAGACTCCGTTCCAGTTCCCAGTGCCGCCTGCTGGAGCAAACAAGCAGGACACAACCCTTCGGCCACTGCGGATTCCACCACCGCACCGCAGCTCGGACATCTCATTTCGGCAACATTGTCAGTCATGGCGACATCCTACCTCAGCCCTTCGGCGGGAACGAATCCGACACTTTCGCCCGTACCTGAGGAATCTGGCCCGCTCCGTTACAAGGTTTTTGAAAACTTTTCCAATTCAGTTCGACACCCGTGCGATGTCGCTACGGAGGCGGGGTGTTCGGGAACTTTCTGATCCCACTCGTTTCTAACCGGGATGATTCACGAGTCGCTGCCAGGACGACGCGCAAGCGAGTGGCAAAGACCAACATCACTCGAACTCGTCCAGTGTCCCATCGACTTCGCCGGTGGCTCGTCAGCCTAAACCGAAATACTATCTTTTTAGTATTGCAGAATCGGCTTGAGCCGATAATCTACTAACTGAATAGTATTTTGGGATCGGGTTTCCCTCCGGCATATCGCGCGAGGCAGCCCGGCGAACTCGTGGAGAAGAGCATCATGGCACGTTCGGCGTCGAAGCATCCGACGGAATTGGAATTGGAAATCCTCAAGGTCGTGTGGCAGCTCGAACCGGCCACCGTGCGGCATGTGCGCGACGCGCTCGCCAGCGTGCGCGATCTGGCTTACACAACGGTCATGACCGTGATGTCGATCATGGCCGACAAAGGCTATCTCAAGCGAAAGAAAGATGGCCGCAGCTTCGTCTATGAAGCGGTCTATCGCGAAAGCAAAGCCAGCCGCAATATCCTGCAAGACGTCGTCGATCGTGTCTTCGGCGGCTCGACGACGGCGGTCATGCAGCACCTGCTCGAAACGTCCGAGATCGACGACGAAGAACTGAAACTGATCCGCTCGCTGATCAACCGCAAGACTCGCGAACGCAAGTGACTCGTTCGACCATGCGCCGGAAGAACGTAGTCCGGACGCCTACGTCCGGACGATCGCAGTCTGACCGGACGTAGGCGTCCGGTCTACGCGCAGATAACAACCCGACCCAATAAACGACCTTCCTCCGATCCCGCATCCCGAACCGTTCCAGGGGAACGACCATGCCTGCCTGGCTTCAACACGATTGGTGCTCGTCGTTCGTGCTCGCGCTGGGGCACTTTTTGTGGCAAGGGACGTTGATCGCCGTCGTGCTGGCGATTGCTCTGCGAGCCACGAAAACCGTTTCGGTGCGTTATTGGTTGTCGCTCGCCGCACTGTTGCTAATGGCGGTGTCGCCGGTGGTGACGCTCGGCTGGTTGCTGCGTCCCATGAGTCACGTTGTCACGCTCGACGCCCAGCCGATCGTGCGCGAGGAACCCGCGCCGAGTCAGCCCACCATCCCGTTCGAGGAAACCTCCGACGTGGGGCAGGTTTCCAACCTGCCCGTCTCGCCTCCGATACCTCCGCTCGATTTCAACACCACCGCCCCGATCCAGCCGCCGGCTCCGGCCGATGAACGAAGCTGGTGGCAAAAGTTTGCTCCGCAATTGACGACCACGTATCTGTGCGGCGTGGCGTTGATGTTGTTGCGGCTGGTGTTCGGGTTGTGGGGCGGTCGGCGGCTGCGGCGGCGAGTCCATTTGATTGACGACTCGTCGTTGTTGGCGGCGATGCGGCGGCAAGCGGCGGCGCTGGGCCTGAAGCTGCTGCCGGTGCTGGCGTACTGCGAACGAGTCACCGTGCCGACCGTGGTCGGAGTGCTCAAGCCGATGATCTTGTTGCCGCTCACGCTGACCAGCGGTTTGTCGCCGGAGCAGATGGAATCGGTGCTGGCTCACGAACTGGCTCATCTGCGGCGTTACGATCATCTGGTCAATCTGCTGCAACGAGTGATCGAGTCGCTGCTGTTTTTCCATCCGGCGCTGTGGTGGGTCTCGCACCGCATTCGGGACGAGCGTGAGCATTGCTGCGACGATCTGGTGGTCGCCTGCGGAGCGATGCCTCTGGACTACGCGAAGTCGCTGCTGCGAGTCGCGGAACTCAGCCGGCGGGGTCGGGAGACCCGGGCCGAGCTCGGTCGCTCGGTCGCGGCGGTGAGTTTGCTGGCGACCGGCGACCAGCCCTCAAATTTGCGTCAACGCATCTCACGTTTGTTGGGCGAATCAGCAACGCCATCGTTGCGGATCAGCCCGCGAGTTTTGTTGGCCTCGATCTGTGTTCCGCTCGTTGCAGTAATCGCGACGATTCAGTCAGGAGCGTCGAATTTGCAGACCTTGCCGCCCGCCGACGAGGATCAAATCTCAACAAAGTCGTTTATTACGAAGCTGCCGAGCGGAGCAACGATCGAACTCATCGGAGTCGGCTTGCACCCAGCAAAGTCGAACGAATGGTGGACCGCGAACGGGACTCGCCTTCCGAACGATCCGCGCGATTTGAAATTGCGCCAGATTGAGGTTCCTCTCAATGCGGGGCCGAGCCAAATCGAGTGTCGTGGGTTTGCCGTTCAAGTCAGTGGGCTTCCCAAGGTCTATGTTGGCTATGGGCGGATCCCACTTGAGGCACGCCTCGTGTACCAGCTTTGTTACGAGTCGCATGACGAATCAGCTCGCAACACGCTTGTCACTGAGCCGAGCGTGTTCACGATCGGCAGCCTGCCGTCGCAACACAAGGCAAAGACCGCGACGCTACGGATCGGTATGGATGAGCTTCAAGAAGAAGAGTTTGTGCGGTCTCTTGATCCCGACGGCAAGAAGCAAGGCGACAATCCTGCCTTCGCGGAGACAAAGCGCGTGGAGGAGTTGATTCAGCCACTCCGCGTTCGGTCATTCCTAGATCGGACCGAACTAACTCTGAAGTCGGTCCCGCGTCGTCGAAGTGACATCGTCGAAACCGCGCCAATCGCCATCGACAAGGACAACTACCGTCACGACTCCGTCAGTACCATTCGTCTTGCCGATGGCCAGATCAACTATCTCTATCAAGTCCCGCATGACCGAATCGCCCAATTCGAATACCGGCTGAAACGATATCGGCATTGGGTCACGTTCGAGAACGTCTCCCTGCAACCGGGCCAGCAGACAGACGTGAACGTCAAGGTGGAATCGTTGCCGGACGAGAAGCCTCGCGCTGGGCGCGGGTCTCCCGACCCCGCCCTCGACCCGACCGCAGGTCTCCCGAATTCGGACGAAGAAACGAAGCAGCCGAACAACGCCAACGGAGACCTGCGGTCCAACCCAGCGGCGGGGTCGGGAGACCCGCGCCGAGCGCAGGACGGCAAGCAGGAAGCAGCCAACGCGAAGCCCGCACTGCGCATCACGGGACGAGTCGTGGATGCCGAGACCGGGAAGGTCATCGACAAAATTCGGATGGTCCCGACTTCGGTGTCTCGCGACGACGCGAAGGACATCACTTGGCAGACGCAGTACCTCAAGAATTTCACCGACGGACGCTTCGTCTATGAGACTGCTCAGCCTTGGGAGAAAACGAAGCTGCGCATTGAGGCGGAGGGTTATCAGCCGGCGATGACTCGGATTGTCAAAAAGGGCGAAGTGGTTGAGTTGGATTTGAAACTCAAGCGTGCGGTTCTTTCAGCAGAGGTGCGACTGCCGAACGGGGAGCGTGTGGCGAAGGCTCAAGTGGTCCTCGCAACATGGACCAACGAGATCAACATCACGGCTGGCAAGCTGGCTTATGGGCATCACGGCGAGCGGCTCAGAAAGATCGTCGAGACCGACGAGCAAGGTCGATTCGTCCTGCCGGCGGAGATCGATCCCAGTGTCCTGGTGGTCGCGCATGAAGCGGGTTATGCGGAAGTTGCGAACGCTGAGAAGGGACTCATACCGACTCCGCTGCCGGCCTCAGACACTCCGGGCGACAAGCCTCAATTTGAAACCCGCATCATCGAACTGCAACCGTGGGGCCGCGTCGAAGGGCGAGTGCTGATAGGGGACAAGCCGGTCGTCGGAGCGAAGTACTCGGTCTATCAAGCTCGCACGGATGACGTGCATGTCGTGTCGGGCCGAACGATCGTCAGCGATGCCGAAGGACGCTTCGTTGTCGAGCACCTTCCACCCGGTCGTCACGGAACTTGTCAGCGCTTTGTTGACGGTAGCGATGCCCAGCGCAGCTATTCGATCGACGGCTTGCTGCATCGGTTCGATGTTCCGCCGGGCAAGACAACGACGTTGGAACTCGGCGGTCGAGGACGCACTCTGACTGGAAAGCTTGCGCTTCCTGAAGGCTTTCCGCACAAGGTCGATTGGAGCAAGGTCAGCACGCGAGTGGATCTTCAGCCACCGCGTTTCAGTGGTCGATTCGGAGGCAAAGATGAGTCTGGCGCAGTGTGGTCGCAGTTCAAGCAAAGTGATGAAGGTAAGCTGTACGGTCGCGCGAACGTCCCGATCGCGGCCGATGGTTCCTTTCGCATCGAAAGTTTGCCGGCGGCGGAATATCAACTTGTCGTGAGTGCTTCCGCCGACGCAGCGCTGGGGGATTCGAAGCCGGCGGGGCAGATCTTGTCGGGTTCGTCGAAGTTCTCGATTCCGGCTGTCGTCTTGCCGGATGCGACTCAGCCGATTGACCTTGGCCTAGTCGATCTAAAGTCATTGGTCCCGTTGACCAATATGTCCGAATGGGGTCGCGGTGAAGCCAAGAACGGCTTGCGTGCTCGTGTTGTTCCCGTGCTCAGCTCGATGAGCGAGGAGGCGATTGATCCGGCTCAGCGAGTGACGAAGTTTGCGAAGGCCAATGACGTCGCGTTCGTCGTCGAGTTGGAGAACGTCAGCGACAAGCCGATCAAGCTGCTCGATGTGTGGCATAATGCGAAGACGGGCGAACCGATTCCGGACTCGGATTGGTTGAGCCAGTTCGTGTGCTCGGTCGTCCTGTTTGACCGCGATGGCAAGCTGATCGAGCAGCCGGAGATCGAAGTGGGCGACCCCATGTTCGCTCTGCACGACGCTCAGGTCGCGACTCTGCAACCGGGCAAAACTCAACAGTTCTTGATCAAGACGGTTCGATGGCTCCCTACGTTCAAGCCAGAGATTCAGGCGGGAAGCTATCGCGTGGCGGTGCGTTATCAGTGGCTGTCCGGTCCCAATGCGGCGCGGATCAGAACGGCGAATCCCAAGAGTTCGTTGCTCGAGGCGGCTGCGGTGTATGTGGTCTCGGCAGCGGTCGCGATTGAAGTGGGTGGCGAAAGCCGTAAAGCCGATCTGGTATGGGGCGAGGCGATCAATGGCCTGCGAGCGGCGGTGTCGTTCGAGCCGCCGAAGAGAACGCACGCTCATGGCGAAATGCTCGCCGTCAACCTGCATCTGCAAAACGTCGGCACGCAGCCGCTCAAACTGGTCTCCGATTTATCGCTACCGGACGCCAGCGCAACGATCAAGAACGACAGGGACAAGCGCGTCGCTCTGGATGAGAAAGGCGGCGGGCTCTCCCCTCGAATGAGCGGACTGTTGACGTTGAAACCTCAGCAAGTCGTGGTTTTGGATGCGGGCGACCTAGGCTTGGCCATCTCGGAAGAACAAGCGAATCAATTCGACGAAAGGATAATGCGCAAACTCATCGCCCCGGCGGGCAAGTACGCGATGCAATTGCAAACCTCTTTCGACAACGTCCTGACCCAGCGGGTGTTCGCGCAGGGGCAGGAGATTGTCCGCGTGAAGGACGCTTGGGTCGGCAAACTCATGACTGGCGCAAGTCCGCTGGTCATTGCCGCCGCGCCGGCCGTCGGAGTGCGTGGAGAAGTTGAGGACAAACCGGCGGAGATCGGCGCGTTCGTTCAAGTCAATCCGCCGCCGGTCGTCGGCGATTTCGCGAAGGTCGATGATCCCGATGTGTTGCTCGATCAGCTTGCGAAAAATGAGTTGCCCAGTCTGGTGCCGCAGACCGGAGGTGGCTTCTTTCATCACGCCGGAGCACCACCGCAAGCGATGTTTGTCACCATTTGGGAAAGCCAATACGCTCGCGATGACAAGCTTGATCCGCGAATCCGCCGGTTGATCGAACTGGGAGACCGCGCCGTTCCGAGAGTCCATCAGCGATTGAACGGCTTAGCGGCATCGGATCTCTTGGCGACGCACCTGACGCTCGTGCTGCGATCGGCCGGAGGGACCGAGTCAGTCTCAGTGCTTATCAAGTTGCTGAAGACCACTCCGAAAACGGTGCTCGACGGGAAGCAGAGTATCGATCATGAACTGAAGGGCTTTCAGGCGAGCGTTACGCAGGTCGCCGTGACGTCAGCGTTGTGGAAGCTGACCGGTCGGAAACACATCTTCACGCCGGACCAATGGGAGAAGTGGTGGCTGTCCGTCAAACCGGACTTCGTCGTCCTGCGTGATCGCCAACGTCCAGAGTTTGTGTCGCGTGTCACTTTGGAACGAGTCAATGCACTGGCGAACGACCTGGCGACCAACGAAGTGGCGGCACGCGAGCGGTTGATTTCGCTCGGACCTGCGGCGTTGTCTCATTTGCTGACGCTCCTGGCAGTGGAACTTCCCAAGCCGCCGTTGAACGCAGCCACTCAGGATGCGGTCAATGTTTCGCCGCAATCCGTGCGGCTGGCTTGGGTCATCGACGAATTGGGAGCGACCGACAAGCTGCCGGCAAAGCTGCGACGCGAGTACTTCGAGAGGCGGATGGCCGATGGAGACACGCACGTTGGCTCTTGTCCCATTGACGAAGACGCCTTCTGTCGGGCCTTGAGTCACTGCTCGTTCGCGGAATTTTGTTCGATTTGCATGGCCGCGCCTGGACGAAGTGATCTCCGCGGGCCGTGGAACTGGATGCATATGAATTCGGTCGTCTTCAGCCGCCGTTTCGGAAAGCAGCCGGCGTTCGTGTTCGGTGATCCGGCGAACCTCCCGCTTTGGCATCGAGTCACACCCACGGCGAAGCCTCAACAGGAAATCGCGGACGCGGTGCCGGTCCTCATTGCCGCATTGAATCATCGCGATACCGAACAGCGAGAGATGGCCACCAAGCTCGCCGACATCGTTGGCCTGTGCTCAACGGAAAAGCCCGAAGCGTTGATCGTCGCCCTGCGCGATCGCTGGCTGAGCGAACCGGAAGCGAATGTTCGCGTTGAAATCGGCTCGGCGATGTCGCGATTTGCGTCGCCGATCGTGAACGAGGCGGTCTTGAAAGGTCTGCGATCGGAACGGCTTGACATCCTGGGCGACGCGGCGGCGTTTATGGATGGGGCGTCGATCACGTTGAACGACACCACCCGTCCCGACTTCGAGCGACTGGTTCAACTGACTCGTCACGAGAACGACCGAATCCGGCGTTGTGCTACGCGGAGCTTGGCCTACAAAGCGCCGCAATTGCTGGGGCCGGAGTTCGAGCGGCTCTGCACGGACAAAGTCAAAGACATCCGCGAAGCCTGCACGCTGGCCTTGCGAAGCAATCCCGATCCGAAGCACGCCGACATCCTCTTCAAACTAGCCGGCGATGCCGAGCAAACGATTCGTGAATCGGCCTTCTCGTCGATCGCCAACCTGAATCATCCCCCGTCGATGAAGCGTCTGCTGCCGCATCTGCGCGACAAGAAGGTGCAGGGCTACGCGGTCTCCGCCTTGGCCAGCATGGGAGGTGAAGACGCTCTGCCCTTGATGATGAGCGAACTCGAAGCGGGCAACGACGTCGACGGCATGGTCTATCAACACCTCCGCCGCCTGACCGGCGAACGCTTTGAAGAGAAGCCCGAACCGTGGCTCGCGTGGTGGAAGAAGAACAAACCCGTGCCAGTCCCCAACAAGGATTCGACGGCAAACTCACCGCGTGACAGTCTTGAGTTCCTGAAGCTGTATCCGAAACTACAAGCGCTCTTGCTCGACATGACCGAGTTGCAGTTCTTGGAGATCGTCAAGCAGCAGGGGCTAAAGACTCGCAAGACCGTTGAAGGCAAGCCGGGCGAGGGCGAGAAGGTCACGCATCACATCGCGCTCGGCGACGGGCACACGCTGATCGTGATGTTCGGCAAGGACGCGAAGTGCAGCGGCATTCAGCGAGTGCGCGGGGAGGAAATCGATCGCCCCGTCGGTGACGCAGTGCTTCCGGAGAACCCGCGTCCTCAATCAAGGCCGGATAGCAAAAATGTCGCCGAGAAGCCGACGGATTCCGGCGTGCAGGCGTTGCCGCCGCCGTTGGAGTTTCGCTTTGCCGCTCAGCCAGCCGGTAGCAAGGCCGAGCCGCGTGTCCCGGCGGACTACGCACAGCGGGACTACTCCGGCAACTCGGTCATCGGCCGAATGGTTGCCAAGGACAAGGGATTCATTTGGGTGGGCGTGGCTAATCCGAAGGACCAAAAGATTTCGTCATTGCCGGTCGAACGACTTCGCGGGGGCCAGGTGCGGGAGGTACTACTCGCCGACACTTCCGAGCACGCGCTGGCTTGGAACAGCAAATGGTCGATCGAAGATTGCCGAGTCGTGCCCGTCGAGAGCGTTGGTCAGGTCGAGCATTTCTCGATCGAATTGAAGCTCAACGAAGCGGGCGGCGCGGCGATGAGGACACTCACGAAGTCGCATCTCAATCAGCCGCTGGCGATCCTCGTCAACAACATAATCATCGCCGCTCCGATCGTCCGCGAGGAGTTCGGTCAGAACATCGCCATCACCGGCACCTTCACTCGCGAGCAGGCCGAAACGCTCGCAGCGGCTCTTTCCGTGCGTCCCCAAGCAGCGTCTGGGATCGAGAAAAAACTCGGCAGGTTGAGCAGACGGTTCGTTGACGACGGTGAGCCGCCGGTTCCGAAGGATTTTTATGCACGCTGCTCGAAGATCGACGTCAATCAGCCGCAGCAGCCGGGGGCGAATGGAACGCTCGACGGTACGGAGCGGCTCTATCGTGACTTCTTGACGCGCAACATCCGACCGAAGACGACGGACCAGTCGTGCTTGCTCGAAGTCGTCATCGCGCAGCTTGGAATTGATGACTGTGTGGCCGTGTTTGGTCAGGTAGGTCGGTCGGTTTGATACCACCGAGAACCGAATGCCAGCCGTGGAGGAAGAGGATGCTCATGGGATCTCCGACTCGGCTCAGGAACGTGAGATCGCCGCCGACTTTTGTCGCCAGAGGATACAGTGTAGGATAGCCGGTCAGAAGCAAACAACTTAGCGGGAGATCTTATGCAACCTCAAGAACGGGACGCGATCATCCAGAAGATCGTTGAAGAAACCAATCAGGCGTCTAAGGAGGCTGCCAAGCATCGAGTCTTGGTGGAATGGCGCGCGAAGCTCGAAAAGGAGCCGTTCCTCTTGAAACTACACCAGATCGACGAAATCGTGCGAGCGGTAAGAGAAAGACTCATCAAAGCCAGCCAATGAACAACACGGCACCGATCCCATGAAATTCTTCCGTTACCGCCACCCCTCGTGGAAAACCATCCTGGGGGTCACAAAGGCCAAGAAGCAGATCAAGAAAGACCTGAGCATCACGGCATTGCTCAAGCCGTTCCGCTGGTGAACCAACGACAAACGGAAGATCAAACCGGAAGTCGGATACGAATCGGATACAGGCTGTGTGATTCCTAAGGGACTGCCGACTCCAGGTGGGAGTCTGCTCGTCCTGGTCGGTGGCATCAGGCTGATCGGGGTGTATTGGTTGCCCGTGAAACGGAGCGTTGTGGATCTGTCGTTAGAGAGTTGGTTGAGGAAGTTGGAGTCGATGTCGTTTTTGAGGTTGGATTTTCTAAGGCATGGCCAGAAGGTTTGAAGGGGTTGAAGCCGCCCTG
>CAYSHJ010000128.1:0-9731 GCA_964430385.1 uncultured Planctomycetaceae bacterium | reverse complement strand
AGACGGAAAGCGAGGGGTTACGGTCCTCATGAGCCGGACAACGACACTTCCAGCCATTTCCGTTGCGTTGCGGTTGATGTCCCGAACGTGAATGCAACTCGCTCAGAATCGCGCTTACGTCGATGCGGCTCACGGCTGGCCTCCTTCGTCCTTTGAAGAAGTCGGGTTCGTCTCATTGGACCGCTGACTCAGCCAAGCCCGGAAACCGTCCACGGGAATAATGACTCGCCGCCCAACCCGCACGTGCGGAATCTCCGGCAGCAGATCTCGGAAGCTTCCCTCGCTGAGTCCCACCGATTTCGCAGCTTCACGAATTGAGAGTGCGTACCGTGGGACGGCGCGGTCAGCTCTTGCAAGACTTAGGTCAATCATGACCGCACCTCATGGACGAGAGCGTCCACGTTGATCGGCCGATTCTTGCTCGCAGAGATTTGTGCGAGCTTGTGCCCAGCCTGATACGGTGCGGTTGCGTCTTCGGCGACAGTGACATCACCGAATTCTTCGATGCCTTCCGCCACGCCCAGCAAGAACGCGAGCGTTGAGACGCGGCATAGCGCCTCGGTCAGAGATTCGCGGACCACGTCCGCCGATGGGATGATGCTGACGGGATCAGTTCGTCGTGTCATCGTCTTGCCCCCTTTCAAGTTTTAGGTGGGCAAAGAATCGCGATGTCACTGAGCTACGTTGATCCCTCGAATGTCACTTTTTTGTCGCTCGCTTGTTGCGACTCGATTTCTTTACGCTCACCTTCTTACTCACGCTTTGTCGCGTCATCTTCGGTGATGATTTCTTCGCCGTGCGGATCTTCGCTTTCGAGCGGTGAGCAGCCTTTTGGCCACGGATCGGAATTCTGAGCACGACCAATCCTCGAACCGTTTGAAGTGTCTCTGGCCAGTGGTCCTTGGTCTTTTGGTTGATCTTGTAAATCAACCCCCGGAAGCCGTCGTCTGTCGTGTGCTCTAACACGCCAAGATGCGTTGCCACGTCCTGCCATTTCGGTGGATCGTTTCGATGTTCCCAAACAAAAGTGAGAGTTTTCTGCCGGTCTTCGGCGAGTCCCCAGACGTCGTTTCCATTAAGCCGAAAACCATCGGGCTTCAACGGTCCATCTTCGTCATGCGGACGCCCTTGCATTTGGTCCATTTCCGCCGAAATAGAAACCTTGAACGGCGCTAGTTCTTCGAAGTTTTCTCGTTCGTAGTTCGTCAGCCGTGTTGGGTCCACCTTATCGACTTGACTCAGGCCCGCGTCGAGACTCATGGCGCGCTGTTCAGCCTTTGCGGCCGTCTCAAAAAGCCAACCACGTAATGGCTCGTCATCAACCTTTCGGGCGCGTTCGCGATGATCCAGTGCTTTAACGCGAAGTGTCTCAGCCGAGTCGAACCGCGTCGGCCGCTCCAGACTTAGCCCCGCCTCGGCAAGCGCTCGGAACATCGCCTCTTGCTTCAGCAAATCGCCGCGATCGAAAAGCCAGCGCCGTCGAATGTCGTCTGCCTGAAACTGTTTCGAGAGGCGAATGCAAATTCCGGCCACTTTGCGAAGTATACCTCACGCGGGTAGAAGTGAGACGTTTTTGAAGGTCTGGAAATTGAGGGTCATGAGTGAGGCGATGGCGGATTTGTGGGTGGTGGGGAGTTGTTCGATTTCCGTTTCAATCGCGGTTCGGAAGCTGGCGAAGTCGGGGTGGTAGCGGCCGTAGAGGGCGCGGCGTTTCAGGAACTTCCACAGGCGCTCGATGAGGTTGAGGTTGGGCGAGTAGCCGGGCAGGAACTCCAAGTGGATGCCCAACTCTTGGGCCAGGGCTTTCACGGCGGCGGCGTGTTGGTATTTGGCGTTGTCCAACACCAGCGTGATCGGGCCGACTAGGCCCAGCGCCGCGATCTTTCGCAGCAGTTCGCACATCGTGTCGGCGTTGACCGTGGCCGTGTTGATGACCGACACCAGTTCTTGCGTGACAGCATTCCAAGCCCCCAGAACGTTCAGGCGTTGGCGCCCCGCCGCCGCCTTGACGAAGATGCGGGTGAAGCACCACAGGCAGCACAGGAATGTCCCCATCACGAAGTGACTGGCATCCACGAAGAACACGTGGCCCAGGCCCTGCTGGGCGGCGTCGAGAGCCGGTTGCAGCTTGCTGTCGACGAAGGCGGCTTGGTCGGCGATGTGTTCGTCCAGTTTTTTTTAGGCGGTGCCGGGATCGCTCGCATCCGGCGATACTCCAGCCCCAGTCGATGGAGGTGGTGTCGGACTTGAGTTGGCCGCCGCTCCAAGCCGGTCAGCGCCTTGATGCGCTCACCCGCCTCGGCCACCGAGCGGGCCGGTCGCTCGCGAAACTCGGCCTGAAGTCTCTCGTCGAGCAGCGTCCATTCGCTCGCGGTCGCCGCCACACCACGGCTGGCCAGACCCGCCAACCCCCCCGTTCGATACGCGGCCACATAGCGCTGCACCGTCGCCCGAGACACCCGCAGAATCTCGGCGGTCTTCTCCCGAGTCTCCCCGCAATGGAGCAACCACAACGCCCACATCCGCTGCCGTACCAACCGGTCGACGTGACAGTCGCAATGGTCCAAAACCACCTGCTGCTCGTCTTCCGACAACCGCACCCGAAACCAACCCATCCTTGACTCCCGTCCCCGGCTCCGCCGAGGAGAGTGTCATACACTCAAACACGATCCCTGAAAATGTCTCATTTCATCCCGCACGAGGTATAATTGAATCAATCAAGTCGCAACCGCCAACAACGAATACAGTCGCATTGATCCCATTGATCTTGGAATTCCAAAACCGCAATCCAAAGGCTTGGGATTTCGAGACGCTGAAACAGTGGGCGTGGCTTCCGGCTCGCAGGAATCGTGACCGATGGTTTCGGCCAAATGAGCTTTACAGCGACGAGGAAGGCCACCTCTTCGAGTCGCAGGTAGAATTCTTGGAAGTACCTGCGACCACACGCGATGCGGTCGAGAATGTCTTGACCTCGCTCGGAGTGAATTACAGACCGACGGAACGTCTCGTTGTTCGACACCTCTTGTTTTGCGCGAAGCAGAAAAAGAGAGTCAACAGCAAGGTCTATGATTGGCTCAACGATCGCACCAGCAGTCCGGAACTCGACCAGCTTTGGGGGCAACCATGTATTTTGTTGCCCGATGGTACCTATGTTCGACCGAACCACGTCTTCTGGAAATCTTCGTCGTTTGGGCGATTTCGGCCTCAGCTCCCTGCCGAATGGCGGAAGCGTGACCCTCTGTATCGACGCCTCTCCGTTCGTGACGAACCGGTTGCGTCAGACGCCATCTTATTGCTTTGTGAAATTGCTGGTGAATTAGGTCCAGCACAACAGAAGATTGATGAGGAAACGCGGCTCGTCAATTTGGCATGCTGGAAGATGCTTGAGGCAGCGTTGGCCAGCGGTCAGATAACGCCAGTGGATTTATCCCGCTATGGGAAAATCAAATCCGTCTGCACTTCCGATGGGATGTTGCAATCGCCAGAACAAGTTTTCTTTAATGACCGCACCGGACTTGCTGAGAAGTTCGTCGACTTTCCACGAAAGAACTTTATCGTGCCGCCTCCGGGTGCATGGCGCGCCATGGAAGCCGCCGGCGTGCGCCGCCTCAGCCGGATGGTTGAGCCACATTTGGTCGAGGCAGTTGGTCCAATTCCGAACGAGCGGATGCGCCGTCATATTGGGAATTTAAAACACCCGTTGGCGCGCGTGCTGGATGTCCGCAAGTCTGACTCAGCCGACACGTCGGAACTGAAGCAGAAGTTGGATTCGCTCGACGGATTTAACTACGTCGTAGTTCAACGGCTCGTGATCAAATACACGTTTGATTTCTTTTCGCGCCCATTGGAATCCAATTGCGAAATCGCGGAGGCACAGTTCATCGCGAAAGAAAACACCTTGTACTTCGCGTTGTCGCCACGGAACCAAAAACCGCGTTGGACCGCGATTGCTCGCGAACTTGCCGCCGTGCTCGTTCCCGACAATGAGCCGGGGTTGCTTTCCGGTGCGATCAACACCGTGCTCGACGCCGATTCGGTTGAAGACGCCAACGCAAAGCTCAACGAACTTGGGATTCCTGACTTGGAATTCCGAGAGCATGACGCCCCAGTTGTAACTTCCACTGTCATCAAAGGACTCGGCGGCGAAACCTTGCCTCCAGGCGAAGAATCCGCCGTCACCGCGCCTGCGGCACCGGTCGGTGAACGGGTTGCACAAACCGTTGAGACTTCCAAGACCTCACCAATGGGCAATGAGACGCCAGCATCTCACCAGGCCAGTTCAGCGACTCCACCTACACCGCGCGACACATCGGAACGGTCCCAGGCAAAGAGTCCCCCGACGCAGAAATCAACCCCGTCAAAAACTCCACCCGGGTCATTGACCGCGAATCGTCCCGATGCCGAACCACGCGACGCAGACGACGATGAATTCCACGATGACGACCGCGACGTCAATCATTGGACCGCACGGCATCGCGACGCTAACGACAAGGACGATGGAAACAACGTTGATTACGGTAGCGACGATGACGCCGATGATTTCTCGGGGCGACCATCGTCCGGCCGTCCACGGCAAGAACGCCGACGGGATGGTGTCCGTCGCGGATATTCCAACTTGAAAAGCTTCGTCATGCCGGATCGGCTTGAAGAAGATGTCATCATTGACTCTGAAGGCCATGCTCATCGTTCGGCCGTAGGACAGGCTGGCGTTGCGCGAGTCATGGAATACGAACGAACCCAAGGCCGGATACCACAGGAAATGCCCACGAATCATCCGGGTTACGATGTTAAGTCTTTCAACGCAACCGGGCAGATTCAACGATACATCGAAGTAAAGTCATTCCCCGGCGATTGGCACGGCACCGCTGCTGGCCTCACGCGAAAACAGTTTGACCGCGCAATTGGCCTGAAAGACCAATACTGGCTCTACGTCGTTGAGCGAGCGCAGTCTGCTGACTTTCGGATTCATCGCATCCAGAACCCGGCAGGTAAGACGGATCGTTTCATGTTTGATGACGGATGGAAGCAAGTCGCCAAGTAGAGCGAAAACGCTGGTCCATCGGTTCACCAGCAGTCGCAAGGTGATCGTTGTTGAAGCGAAAGAGGCAAAAGATTTCCAAATACTGCACCTACGGCGTCGACGGATGCTTTAGATATACGTTCAGGGGTCTAACATCCGCGACAGTCCCCCCCTGGGGAGCCGGCTGTTCGACAAATTGGTATCCAAAACCGGACCTGGTCCCTTTGTGTGTATCCCGAAACCTTGAGCGCGATATCCGATAGCGCATTGAGTGAAAGTGCTTTAGCGTCGGACGACAAGAGTTTGACTTTGTAGCGCGGCGGTGAATCGCCCTTGATGTATTTCTCAATATCAACAATTTCAAAGCGATTCTTTTCTTCCTCACGTTTCTCTTCTTCCTGGCGTTTCTTTTCTGCCCGACGGCGATGCTTTTCCTCTTGTGCGACTCGTCTTGCTTCGGTCTCGTGTTCCGGTTCAGCGTAAAACGGGTTTGCGGTTTTCGCGTTTTCATAAATGCGTTCAATGTCAGAGGCGGAAACCGCGAAGTTCAGGTTCTGTCCTTTGATGATGTTGAACGTACTGATCCCAACCACTTCTCCAGACATAGCGACGAGCGGCCCACCGCTGCTGCCCGGTGAAATAGGACAGGTTGTTTGAATCCATTCGCCGTCGTGCCGCTCTCCAAAGTCTGCAATTTCTGCGGCCGAACGGACGGCACTGACGATCCCTTCCGATACCGAGAATGACAGTCCTCCCGGTGCTCCAAATGCGATAACTGTTTGCCCTTTTTGAGGGCGAGCCTTCTGAAGTTTCAGAGAGGTGAGTTTCTTCTCTGGTTTCTGGATTTTCAGAATCACGATGTCTCGTCTTTTGTCAGTGCCCAAGATGCCAATGACACGAACGCTCGTTCCATCGGCAAAAACGACCTTTGTTGACGTCGCGTCGTCGATGACGTGGTAATTCGTGACGACGATGCCTGCGTCATCAATCACGAAACCGCTGCCCATCCCGCCACCTTCCCACGTGGAAACGTCGATTCGCACAATGGCCGGTTCCGTCGCCGCGATGAGCGCCTCCAAACTCTTTTTCTCGCGAACTGTCGGCTCGAATTTGCCGCTCTCAGTGCAACCGGCGAACGACAAAAACGCCGCGATGAGAGCAGCAACAGCAGCCGCAGACTTCATCATGGCGCGCCCCCATCGTTCGCGATGACCAATCAGCAACTTCGCGTTGGTCTGCTGAACACGACGAAAGTGGTTTCATCTGCCAATATGAAACCGCTGAAATCGCGCGGATGCAAGCCACGTCACTGCGGCCGTAGTCTGCCTCTTGCGAAAACGTGCCAAACCTTGCGGCACGACCGGGGGCAAAAGAGTCTTCACCTCACATCGGCACACCGAGAAATTCTTCGTCAGAACGACTCAATTTCATCCGCCAACACACCGAGCCGTTTGGCGAGAATTTGCAGCGTGCGACCGTGAGGTTTTCCGATTTCGTTCCGCTCGATTCGCGCCACCGTCTTGGCGGTGATGCCGGGAAAAGCGGTTCTTTCCAAGCCGCGTTGCTTGCGAAGGCGGCGCAGACACGCGCCGAACGTGTTGTCTTCCGCTTGGCGTTGCCTTTTCACTCGCAGCCGGAATTCGGGGTCGAGTTCGTAGAGGACACAATCGGCAGCCGCCTCATAATCGCCGAACGCGATCGTGTGTCCGTAATCTGTGAATCCAAGTTGTGTGAAGTCCGCCTTTTCGCCGTCGCCAGCGGGCCGGAAGAAAGAAAACGGGACCGTCACCGTTTCCAAATTGCCGCGCACCAATGCGACTGTCTCACTGTCAGAATCCGCCGATCCACCCAAGAACACATCGTGGCGCTCAGAGGCGGGGGCTTTCAGAACCGCAAACATTTCCGCCCGCGGCAGCCACGTGCGATTTTTATGCGCGTCAATCACCTGACGAGCGACACGATACAGGCTGAACAGCGTCTCGGGACTCGCGGGCGACATTTGAACAAAGTGCTCAACTTGTTTGAAATTCGGTTTCGCAATTGCGGTGTTCAAGAATTTAATCGTTAGCTTTTTGTCGAACGACACCCAATCCGCGCGTCCAGCCATGTTCACCGCCGTTTCCACTTCGTCTTCGGTGCCACAAAACCGGCATCCCGGAAGACTCCCTGAATTATAGTCCTTCTTATTGAATGCAGATTTGCCAGCGCCCCGACCGGCTAAGGTCCGATCCGAACCCGAAACAACACCCTTTTTCAACTTTATTGAGCTCGTGCCGCGCTGCAAGACAACAATCGGGTTCACAGTTTCAGTGGCCATGATTAAATCAATCCTCACTCTGAACACGGTTCTCCGGGTATTTTCGATCCCACTCTTGTTGAAGCTGGGACCAGTTCTTGTCGATCACTTCGCGAACGCACGGGTCGATTTCGCCCCAATGTCCACCCGGCGGGTCGAGGAACTTGCCGTCTCTCAATCCAAGCCGCCATTCACGTCTCAGGTGAAAGATCGTGACGTGAGGTGGCTCAAGGCGCTCTCGATCACGGATTTTGATTTTCCAACCTTGTTTTCCGAGCGGAGATGGTAGCTTGAGAGAAAATGCCATTCTCCGTCCTAATCAGCTTCATCATTTTACAGATGAGAATTGTCCCGTTCGCAAAAATAAATGAAATGGGACAAAATGCAAGAGCGAGTCGGCAACTAATCGTCCGACGAGGGGCTGAAAGATTCAGAAACTTCGCACCTACGGTGCCGAGGGATGCTTTAGAAATACGCTGAGGGTTCCAACATCCCTGACAGTCCCCCCCTGGGGAGCCGGCTGTTCGACAAATTGGAGCACGCCCTCTTCCTCCAGTCGCGCGATCGTTGCGAGTTCGTACAACTCGTCCTTCGACAGCTTGGAGAAATCAATCGATGCCGTCACCGTTTTCGATTCGCAAAGTTCGACAATCTCCGTTTTCGTAGCATCGAAACCGCAAAGTTCTCGAATGTTAGCCAACGCTTGCCGAGCTTCGGCGAGATACTTCACGTCGCCAGCCGAATGTCGCCGCGTTGTTGAGGCCACGGTTGACCCGATGTCGGACACGGTCTGCGTGACGGACTCCGTGCCAGCTTTCGACGCTTCCCAAGCCGACATCGCCTCGCTGTAGACGTTCTCCAACCTCAACAGCGTTTGCCGACGATGCTCCGAGAAATCGTCAGTCAGTTCCTCAAACGACATCCGCCGCAATCGCTCACAAATTGCTCCGACTCGTTGCTTGGACAACTCAAACTCGCGAGCCACGTCCGTCTGCCGTTGTCCCTGAATGACCACTCGCCGAAACAACTCCGCATCCCGCGGACTCGGCAACTTTGGTTTTGATCGTCTCGGCATGACGCGACTCCCTCAACAACCCCACTTTCGTCAACAGTGATGGTCAACAAGTTCGCCTCGTCAACCGTCATCCTGCTGATACTCCGCCAGCCGGACAATTCTGTCCCGGATGCAATCGGGAAGCGACCCCCAAACTTCAACAACTCGCGCCAACTGAGCGTCAAACTGGCAGACAGAGGTTTGAATTGCAGCGCCAGCAGCAGCGCTTTCCGCGTCGCAAAGCTGGTAAACTTCGGAAGTCTCGATGTTGTCTCCGGTTGTGCCGGAGTGGTTCGAGTCTTGTATCGTCCACTTCGTAACACGCGAGTTGTCAGCAATTTGTGAAAATTGACAATTCGACTTACGACGCTCAGACAGCGAATTGCAGAGTTGATTGCAGAGATAGAAGCCTCACCTGTGCGGTGGAACGCAACAGGTGAGGCCGGTGCGAACCTTTCAGTCCAACACCTCGTTGTTCTTGGATTGGAGGGTTCGCCATGAAACAGCCGAAACTGTTTTTTGGATGGATGCGCACGCGGATTGGACCGACACCCAGCGAGATCGCCTCGCCCTTGGTGGCGTTCTTGCATTCAATGACCAGCACCGGAATGCCGTTGATGAGGAACACGACATCCTCGCGCGTGCCGTAACGGCCGTTGTGGAGATAGAACTCCTCGGTCACTTCATGCTTGTGGCGTCGCTCGGCGGGTTCGCGGTCGAGGTCGCCGTAGTCGATCACCGTCAGGTCCAACTCGCGGTTCTCTTCCGCGCTGAAGAATTTTTCCTGGTTGCGCAGGTAGGCCAGGAACTCGCGGTTGCCGGCGATGTCCGCCCGCAGCCGCAGCCATTCGCCGATCAGCGCCCCTTCGGCCTCTTTGTATTTCGGATTGAAGGCCAGCACCTGCGCATGCACCAAGTCCCCGAAATAAGGCGACGCCGTGCGTGCGCGATCTGCCGGCGTCACGCCATCGGGATCAAAGCCTCGCCGACGTTCCGCTTCGGCGCGTGACACGTAGGTCCAGCCGACTTGTTGCGCGTAGGCGATGATGCGAGCTTGGACGGTCTTGTGTTCGGTAGGGGTAGGCATTTGATGGAAGCTCGCAACGGGTCTTGATGTTCTGCTGAGGTCCGTCGATAGTGATGCCAATCCGCTTTAGCGGAGGTGGATCGCCCGCAGGGGCGAGCGTAAGGGGGTCTCACAAGAGGCTCCCCTATTTTTTTGGTTCTTCTGGGTCTGGAGTGGCTGATGCACCTTGCCACAGAAGCCCCGTGGCAATTCCACGGTGGATTTTGGGAAGGCATCACTCCGATGTCCAATGCTTGAAGTCTGCGGTCGGAGGCCGGTGCTGCTGGAAAGAAAC
>CAYSHJ010000127.1:0-2675 GCA_964430385.1 uncultured Planctomycetaceae bacterium | reverse complement strand
GGATGTAGTCGCCGGAGCCATACGGGCTTTTCACTTGGCCGTAGCAATACAGATTGCAAACCGGCAGCAAGTCGTGGGCCAGCATTTGCAGGCAACTGGCGTTGTCCTCGCCCCAGTTGTCGCCGTCGGAGAATTGGAAACAGTAGATGTTCCAATCGCCCGTCGGGAAATCGCGTTCGATGACTTGCTTCGCGACCGTGTACGCCGAGCTGATGCGCGTGCCGCCACTTTCGTGTGTGTGATAGAAAGTCTGCTCGTCGACTTCTTTAGCGACGGCGTCGTGGATGACGTACCGGATCTGCACGCCGTCGTATTGGCTTTGCAGCCAGGTGTCGATCCAGAACGCCTCAGTGCGGACGATGTCTTTCTGTTCCTGGGTCATCGAGCCGCTGACATCCATCAAGTAGATGACGGCGGCGTTGGCTTGCGGTTCGGAGATTGTCTTCCACGACCGGTAAAGCTGATCGTCGCGCGTGGGGACGATGCGGGGCCTGTTCCAGTCGTACTCATTCGACGCGATACTGCGTTTGAGCGCTTGCTTGTAGGTCCGCTTGAAATGCCGCAACGACTCCGGGCCGGTTTGCCGGATGCTGCTGTACTTGTCCTTGCGGCTCTTGACCGAGTCTTTGCCTTTCGGCTCGATGCGTGGCAACGCCAGTTCTTCGGCCAGCATTTGCGCGAGTTCTTCGATGGTGACCTCGACGTCGCGCGTGTGTCCGCTGCCCGGCTCGCTGCCCGCTTGGCCTGGTCCGTCTCCTTGATCCTGTCCTTGACCGATGGGCTGACCGACGTCGCCTTCACCCTGCGCGACTCCACCGGAGCCCTTCTGGCCGTGGCGGAAGTGAGGAATCTCAATGTTCGGCACCGGGATCGTCACCAAGCGTCGTCCCTGCCGGCCGGTCATCTCGCCATGCGTGATGTACCGCCGCAGATCTTTGCGGACTCGCCCTTTGACGATCTCTCGGAACCGTTGCATGTCTCGGTCGATGGCTCGGCTCATGGAGCTACTTCCGCATGTGAATTACTTGGATGTTTCCGGCGCGATCTGAGCAAAACATTCGGTGACATCGACTGAGAAACCTTGCAGTAGGACACTTTCCGCCGTTTCGCCTTCGCCAAAGACGCCGCGTGAGAAGTATTCAGTTCCTTCGAGACACAGCACGGTAATCGTTCGGTTTTCCGGATCGACGATCCAATACTCGGGAATGCTCGCAGCCGCGTAATCGAGTGGCTTCTGTCGAATGTCCCGATCGCGAGCCTCGTCTCCTTCGCTGACGACTTCAACCACCAAGTCCGCTCCGAACGGCGGACGCGATCGGTCGGGATACTGCCGCTCGCGTTCGTTACTGAGATACACAACATCCGGCTCACGGTACTTCGCGCCTTCCGTCTTTATTCGTAATGGAGCAAAGTATGCCTTTCCCAAACGACTGCCGGTCACGAATCCGTGGAGCTTGAGAAACAGCCATTTGACCAAATCTGGATGAACGCGATCCGGCATTGGCAGAAACTCCAACACCCCGTTGGTGAACTCGATCAACTGCCGCGTTTTGAGCGCGAGAAAATCATCTTCGGTCCAATCCCCCTGAGCGGGATAAAACCGAGCCATCTCCCAGGTCGGAGTTCCTGGTCGTGATTTCGGTTCGAGAAGTTTTGAGTCGCTCATGGTTCTTGCTGATGTATTACTCGCGGTCCGTGTGGATCGAACACAAGCTAAAGCAAGGAGTTTCTAAATTTCGACCGGTCCCCCATGCTCACCCAGCGGCATTAAGTCGCTTCGACATTCTAAGCCTTCAAATTTGGGACCTGTCCCCTTTTCCCTTCTCAATCGCACTGCTACCGGTCATGCATTATCTGGTTCCGCCAGTCGCTGAGTTGCTCGGGCCACTCGCCTTTTTCGGAATGATCTTGATTCATGGTGGATTGATTCACTTGGCGTTGAGACAAGGTTGGGTCAAGTCTTGTTGGTGGGCCGTCGGTACCTGGGGGCTTGTTGGGTTCGGCCTTTTGGTCGCGATGTTACTCCTCGGACGATATGGACTCGGCGTTTGGTGAGGTCACGCGACACCAAGAATTCGCCCATGTCCAACCGCCGTCAAATTGGCGTTCAATCACTCTTCGAATCCCCTCGCGCAAAGATGCTGGCCACGTATTGCAACACGTCGGTCGCCGATTCTTCGTTGTAGCCGAAGTTGCGGATAAGGCGGCTCTTGACGATGTCGATCTTTTCTTGAGTGTCTTTGTCGATGACGTTGGAGACCAAGCTGGTCAACTTGATCGTGTCTTTCTGGTCCTCGAAGAGTTTCATTTCGAGCGCCTTTTGCAGGCGTTCGTTGGTCTTGTAGTCGAATTTTTTGCCATCCAGCGCGAGGGCACCGATGTAGTTCATGATCTCGCGGCGGAAGTCGTCTTTGCGCGTATCGGGGATGTCGATCCGTTCCTCGATCGAGCGCATCAGGCGTTCATCCGGCTGTTCTTCTTCGCCGGTGAATTTGTTCTTCACCTTTTCGCGCTGCGTGTACGCCTTCACGTTGTCGATGTAGTTCGAACTGAGCCGCATCAGCGCGTCTTCGTCCGCCGCGATGGCGCGTTGGACTTCGTGTTTCACGATGTCCGTGTACTCGTCCTTCACGACGGAGATCAGCGCGCGATATCGCTCGCGGACTTCCTCGCTG
>CAYSHJ010000126.1:0-9447 GCA_964430385.1 uncultured Planctomycetaceae bacterium | reverse complement strand
ATGGCGACCGAGGAAATCCTGATGGCTGGCGTGCAAGCCGGCGGCGACCGACAGGCGTTGCACGAACGGATTCGCGTGCATAGTCAAGCCGCCGCGCGCGAAATCAAGGAGCAGGGCCGGCCAAACGATCTGCTCGACCGTTTGCGCCGCGATCCGGCCTTCGCGACGGTCGATCTCGGCAACGCCTTGGACGCTCGCCGTTTTGTCGGCCGTGCGCCCGAGCAAGTCGATGCGTTCATCGCGGACGTCATCGTGCCGATTCGCCAGCGATACTCACAACTCTTAAATCAGCAGTCCGAACCGTTGCGTGTCTGAGTCCGAAGTGTCCGACGGGTGCGGCGCAACCCGTTGCTGTTTGCTGCAACGTAGCCATCACGCTCTGCGTGATGAGCCGAAGGTGAATTCGACCTCTGATTGCGATACGGCTCGTCATGCGGAGCGTGATGGCTACTTATTGGTATTGCGCGCGCGGCGCGCATCATTGACGAACGAAGACCCTAAATTTCGGAGATCGCATCATGACAAAAGTACGAGCTTTGGCGTTTCTGTTGCTCGCGATGGGCCTGGCTTGGGGAATGCTCGGCGTCCCGGCGATTCGATCGAGCGCCGGTGGTGCGGAAGCGAAGGCCGTTCGTTGGGAGTATCGCACTGAGTTGGTGGACGCCATCGCGCTGTCCGCCAAATTGACCGAATGGGCCAACGCGGATTGGGAGATCTTCTCCATTACTGATGGAGACCGCGTCCTTGAGACCACCGACATGACTCGCATCCGCATCGACAAGTTTCAGGTGACGGCTCGCAAGGCGTTGAAGTAGGGTGGGTATGGCCCGCCGCAATGGTTGCTGAATTGGTGGGCCGTGCCGATCCTACCGTTGCACACGACCCGATCCTGAACCCCGCATCAGGGCTTCGATTTCGCTGCGCGTCACGGCGTTGAAGTCTCCTTTAATGCTGTGCTTGAGACAGCTCGCGGCGGCGGCGTAGCGGATCGCGCCGGCGAAAGCTGACAGTTCGGGAGTGTTGAGTGCGAGAATCAGCGCGCCGGCGAAAGAGTCTCCGGTGCCGATGCGGTCGACGATATCGTGGATCTCGTACGGAGTATACTTGCCGTCGGCGTCGGTCGGTGCGAGGAACGTCTGGCCGGATAAGGCCTCAAACAGCAGCGCGCCCCAATCGTTGTGGCTGGCGGAGAAACTTTCGCGAAGTGTGATCGCAACCTGCCGCACATTCGGAAAGTCGGCGACGATCTTTTGGGCCACCTCTTGATAGCCGGCGATGTTCAATTCGCCCGCTTCCACGTTCGTAGCGGCGGCGGAGATGCCGAGCGCGTGTTCCGCGTCCTCTTCGTTGGCGATGACCACGTCCACGAACGGCATCAGTTCGCGCATGGTTTGCCGACACAAATCGGCCGGCTTCGTGCCGGGCTTCCAGTTCCACAGTTTCTTGCGGAAATTCAAATCGCACGACACGGTCAGACCCAGCCTTTTGGCCGTTTGCATCGCGGTTTTCGTGGCGGCGGCGGCGTTCGCACTGATCGCGGGAGTGATCCCCGTGATGTGAAACCACGTGGCTCCGCGCAGCGAGTTCTCGAAGTCGTACGATTCGGCCGGCATCAATGAGATCGAACTGCCGTCACGATCGTACGTCACCGCGCCTCCGCGCTGGTTGGCTCCAGTCTCGACGAAGTAGGTGCCGAAGCGACCGGGCTTCACGCGGCGAATCAGTTCGGTCCCGACGCGCAGCTTGCGCAAGTCTTGCTCCAAGCAATCGGTGATCGAGTTGTCCGGCAGAGCCGTCAAGAACGAAGCGGCCCCGCCTTGAACGGCCACGGACACCGCGACATTCAACTCACCGCCGCCAAACGTTGCTTCCAACCGACCGGGGATCACTTGCGTCAGCCGCAAGCAATCTTCCGGACAGAGCCGCAACATCACTTCACCAAAGGTCACCAATCGAAAGGTCATTTTTGATTTTCGATTTTTAATTTTTAATTTGAGATTTGAGATTTGCGATTTGCGACGCTCATTCCACCGGCGCACACAACCAGCTCAATAACGGTCCCGGGAGCAGGCCGCAACCGATGAGAAACAGCGAGGCCAGCACTGCCGCAAACAGGGCCCATTGCCCGCCGCTGGGTTGAGGCCGGCCCAGCGGCACATCGAAGAGCATCGTCCAGACGACTCGCCCGACGACGACAAACGTGCCGACGGAACTCATCACCGCCACAATCGCCAGTACCAACAAGCCGGTGTGAGGCACCAACATCTGCGGCGGGCCCCATTCGCCGCGCACCTGCATCGCGTGCATCGCCAGAAACAACCGGCTCCAAAATCCGCCGAGCAACGGCAGTCCCGCCAGACTCAACCAGCACGCGCTAGCGCACCCGGCTGCGAGAGGTTCCGCATGCCACAGGCCCTGCAAGTCCGCGACGTGTAAGTAGAGTCGCTCACGCCGACGAAGATACGCCGAAACGCCCGCCAGCCCGATGACCGCTACGCCGTCGAGCAACAGCCAGAACCAAACGCTTTCCGCTCGCGGCGGCAAGTTCCAGGCGGCGACTTGCGAGTCGAGATTCATTCGAGCCGATGCGTCGCCGAAGCACAAGACGGCCCAACCCATCATCAGCCAGCCTCCTTGAGCGACGGCAATGTGAGTCAGTAGTCGCATGACTTCGAGTTCCCTGCGAGCTTGAAATAGCGGTACCACGAACGTCACCGTCGCCAACACGCCCAACAGCAACGGAGCGGTCTCGGCCGACCCGATCGAGATTATCGGCCACAGCCGCAATCCGACGAGCGTTGCGGCTGCTCGCGGAAACAACAGCACGACGGTCGCCGTCAGCGATCGCGTCGTCGCCACCGTCTGCGCTTGCCGCCAATGAAACGGAACCACGCCAGCGAAGCCCGCCAGTCCCGCGCCCACGAACGCCACCGCCAGCGTCAACACGCGCGAGCCTCCGCCTGCCGCATGCCGCACGTCGGACGGAGCGTAGCTGGTGACCAACGCCGCGCGGATCGTCTCCAACCGAGTCGCGCCCGTCAGCGCGTACAGTAGTACGAAACCAAACAACAAACAGGCGGAAAAGAGCATGCCTGACCACAACGGATTCGCCCGATCGAGTTCGTCGCTGGGCGCGGATTCGTCGGCCGAATCCGCGCGCACGAAAACGCCGCTTCCCAGGCAGATCAACGACAAGCCCAGAAACAACGACCCCAAATCGCGAGCCAACGCCAACAGATTCACACCCGCAAGCAACAACAACGTGACCGCTTGCTGCTCAGAGATGCGACGAAGGCCCGCAGCCGCCAACGTTTGCGACTCCGATTCCGGCTGCTCACTCCCTCCTAGCAACAGCAGCAATCCACCCCACAACGCCGTCAGCAACCACGTGCCAAACGCCAACAGGTCGAACGGTTCGAATGCCATCGAAGTCGCCGAATTCATCGTCGGCCGCTCCGGCCACGCCGCGAGCGACCCAATCAACGCCAGAAAACACCACGGCCCCACCCAACGGCGAGTCCCCGGCGAACGGGCCGCGACCAAGCCGATCAGCCCAGCCGCGGTCAACACACCAATCGCAATCCAGGCTTGCTCCCACGAGGTCACGGCGAGACCTCCGTTAGCTGCGTCCACTGCGGCGGGTCCGTCAGTGGCGGGTCCGTCAGCGAAGTGCTCGTCGAAGGGGGAGAGACAAACAGTCGCGCCGTCGATTCCGGCGGCGGAAGCAACATCATCAGACTCGGCTGCACGCGTGACACCACAATGTTCGGCGTCACACCCATCGCGATGTTTAATAGCAGCAACCCGCCGATCACGAACCACTCGCGCACCGACCACGGCGCGGCCGACCACGCCACGCGTTCACGATCCGCACGCACCCACGTCCACGCCAACAGCAAGCTGATTGTCAAACTAAACACCATCGACAATTCATTCTGTTCAAACAATGCGAACAGAGTGACAAACTCCGCCGCGAAAAGGCTCAGTCCCGGCAAGCCGATCCACGCCCACAACCCCAATCGAAATGCGGCTGCACGACGTTCGGAAGCGCGTGTTGAGTGTTCATCTCTGCGTTTCTCGATCTCCAACGAGGGCAACAGCCACAACACCAATCCCGCCGTCAACGCATGTCCGAGCCAACGCAGCACGCCGCCGGTGAGTCCCTCGATCGTCATCGTCACCACGCCAAGTAGCATTAAGTTCGACGAGGCCATCGTCGCAAAGGCGACTCGCGTCCGCCAGGTTTCCGCCGCCAAGGCTTGCAGCGCGGCGAACAGGCCGCTCAACCCGACGGCGAGAACGAACATTTCGGACATCGACTGTAACTGGTTTTGAAACAACGGCACGACGAACCGTAGCCAGCCGTAAACGCCGAGCTTCGTCATCACGCCTGCCAACACCACCGCCACCGCTGGCGGCGCGGAAGCCAAGGCCGCCACAAAGCCTCGATGAAATGGAGCCAGCATCAACGGCGCGGTGAAACCCACCCCCAGCAACACAAACAGCCATGGACTGACCAGCGTCCAGAGGTACAAATTGTCGCCAGCGACCGTCCAACGCCCGGTCCCGGCGATTAACTCTGGCACGGCGAAGATTAACGGCGGCACTCGACCTGGCGATTCGCGCAACCACCCAAACACCAACACCAGCCCGGCCAGTCCCAGACATATCAAGCCACAACCAACCCATTGCACTCGCAAAAAACGCTCCGTCGCAAGCTTCCGATTGGCATCGCCGCCGCGCGCCAGCAGGCATCCCAACGCCAGTAAACTGCTCATCCAACAGACCACCAAAAGGCCGACATCCAGCGCGACCAACGTCCCAACCAAACTCGCTTCCAGCCACAGCCAGGTTGCCGCAGTTCCTGTCGGTTGGATGGTCACCCCATCCGCCGCCGGTGGCGTGACCAGTTTGGACGGATTGATAATCCGTCCCACGGAATGCTGCTCGCGTAGCCAGCCGCAGACGATCAGTAGCACCGTCGCACCGACCAGCCACACGCTCAGTCCGTCCACTCCGACGCCAAAGCGAATGTCAGGCCCCCAGGCGATCGGCACTTCTCGCTGTTGCTGACTGCCGTCGGGAAGCGTGATCTCGACCTCGGCCGAACGCCGTTCGCCGAGCCACGCGAAGCTCGACCGAAATTGAAATCGTTCGATCGGTCCGAACAAAGCACCACGCGCCGGTTGAGTGACCGGCTTGAGCGGCTCGTACGCCGCGATCAACCACACGCTCAGGCCCAGCGATACAATCAAATTCACGAGCATTGTCCGTCGTACGGCCGGCTCACCAAAACGAGCAGCTAGCGCGAGAGCGATCATCCCCGCGACCGGCACGCACACCAGCCACAGCGGCAGGGCTTCGCGGATTGTCGAAACTAGGACGGAGATCATGAGCGAAGTCTAGGTTTGGAAAAATGCAAATTGAAAAATGACAATCGCAAATTGAAAATTGGAAGCACGGAGACCCGATGGTCAATTCGCAATTTGCAATTGGCGATTCGAGATTCGCAACCGTTGCGACGATCCTTGGCTCGCATCACTCTTCCTCATTTCAGCCACAACAGCAGCCACAACAAAACGGTCATCGAGCTGATCGTCGTCAGCGCCATCAGCGGCCAGGAACTAGTCGACAGCTCTTGCATCGATTCGCCGAGGAGGTCCGCGGCGCGGCGACCCAGCGAACGGTCTGTCGGCTTCTGGCCACAGTCATCCAACCAACGCAACCAATCCGAAACCACCAGCAGCGGATGTACGATCGCCAGAAAATAAAGATCGTCCCAATAAAACCGGTTCCGGCATAATCGAGCAAACGGCCCCAGCGCGGCGGCCACTTTCGTCGGCAACTCCGATGGTCGCGAGTACAGCAGCCACGCCAGCAGGATCCCCACCGCCGACAAGGGCCAAAGTGGACCGACGCCAAACCACATCGAGTGCCACAGGCTCGGTCCGTCCAAGCCGTCGTCACTCACGAAGAGTCGCTGACGTTTCTCATCCAGTCCTAGCCACAGACCGGTTCCGGCCGCGACAATCACCAACCACCAGGCCGCCCACAGCCACTTCGGCCGGCCATCACTACTTGCTGGAGACACAGCCGTGACGGTGCGACGACTCAGGAAGAACGCTCGAAACAACGCGAAGCTTGTCAGAAATTCGCTCGCGCACATCAACGCGACGACCATGTCGAGCAACCGCTCAGACGTCGCGCCGAACGCCAAGCTGGTCTCTTCAAGGATGTCCGAGTTGGCAGCGATTTCGGTCGCGACGCCAGCCGTCGAGGCCGCTTGCCAAACCGATTTCGTGATCGCGTGACGGCCCCACAGCCCGATCGCGATCAACGCCGCCGTCACTCCCATCACCGCCAACCACGAACGAGCTCGCGCCACCACCAAGCGTTCGCTCGCCACCAACAACACGGCCAAGAGCACGCTGCTCAGCACGAGAAAATAAAGTCCGCCGGCCACATTCTCCGAGCGTCCCAATCCCGCCGCCACCAACGCCACGCCGCACTGACCAATCGCCACCTGCGACACCACGCGAGCACACGTCATCTGAGCCGCCGCGCTCGCTGATGCCAGGAACGTTGTGAACGCTCCGACGATCACCAGCATCATTCCGGCGTGAGCCGACAGTTCCCAAAAACGTTGACCGCGCACCAGCAGAAAGAATCCCAGCGGCAAGAATGCCGCCGATAGCCACCAGGCCAACACGGACGCCGGCAAACTTCCCTCCGCGAACGTCCGCCAACGACTCGACGGGTCGGCCTTCAACCGATCGGCCGCCTGATGTCCGTCCGGTATGTTCCACACGCCGACCAGTTCGTCGGAGAGGTTGGTCATCGAACGGTTCGCTCGCGCCGCGAAGCCGGATTCCGTTTCCAACCACACCGACAACGGCACTTGTCCGCACCGACAGGCGATCGCCGCCGACAACCACAACGCGATGCCATCAAACACTTCGGGCCGCAGCGCGGCCACGGCCTCATTCGTTACGGCGTCGAATTCCAGTGAGCCTCCGAAGTTCAGCCACACCAGCGCGACACCCGACAGCAGTCCGACGTCGCCAATTCGTTGAATCAACCACACGGGGCGAAACGCCGTTACCAACGGGACGTCTTGCCAATCCGTGCGTGCGAGTTCGCGCGGACGCGCAAGTTCTGAACTCGCCCACGCCGACAACATCCAACCGAGCACGAACTGCCCCCAGTTCGCCGACAACATTGCGCCGTTGATGCCGAGCCACGACAGCGACAACCATCGCAAGCTCGCGTCGCTTGGCCAATGCCACAACACCAACCACAGCACCAGCGACACCAAACCCAGCAACAGCGAAGCCACTCCGTCGCAATGCACTCCCAGCGAGACGCTTAATCCCAACGTCGCCAACCAGGTCATCGGCGTCTGCGTGACAGACGCCTGCCCCTCGCGAAAGCCGACCGCCAACCCGACCGCGATCAACACGCCCAACAACGCCGCGAAGCGAAATGAACGCAGCAAGCGGATGTGCCCGACGCGCGCTTCGCCCCACGAGACCACGAACAGCATCGCGGGCAACGCGGCGAACATCCAAACGGCGATGTTTTCCATACGGTCCATGTCTTCAATCCGATTGGAAATGACGGATTACGAATTACCGAATGACGAAAGAATGACGAAGCTCGAATGATAAAAGGTTGGCCCGGGACAAAGTGGCAACGAACGATGACACGCTTCGTCATTCGTCATTTGGATGTCCTTCGTCATTGGGTATTTCGTCATTCGTCATTCGCTTGCAACTTCGCCGCCCTAGACACTTCGTCATTGGGTACTTTTCCATTCGTCTTGACACCCGCGACCAATTGCACGGCCCAAGCGGCGATCACCCACAACGCCAACTCGTGACCTTCCGGCCGATGATGCACTGCCGAAAAGGCTACCAGTCCCAACACCGCTCCCAGTAACAGCAGCCCTTGCGACACGAGCCATGTCGACAACGACCGCCGGCTCGCCAGACCGACCAGGCCCAGCACAAACGCGATCATGCCGAACTCAAACAACGGACGCCATGCGAGGAGCTCAGCCTGCATGATCGACCTCCGGCGTGTTCCCGCACGCGGCGCACCGAATGCTCGAAGCGTCTGGGTCACTGACAGCCACTCGCCGCCAGCCGTATCCGGCCACGATGAGCAACAGTGCGAACAAACCGGCCGACGTAGCCATCTCACGAGTGCTCAGTTGAGCGCTTCGAGCGGGCGATTGTGGATCGGTCGGTCGAGGCAGCATGTCGGTCCGCTCCCAAGCGTTCTCCAACGCGCGCGGCCGAGTCCACGCGGAGTAACGCTGACTGCGAGTCTTCCGCTGCACTTCGTCATTCAGCACGTGTTGCCACGTTCCCAGCAATAGGACGAGCAACCCAACGCCGGTTGCGAGAAGCAGCGTTGGTTCGTGAACACGATTGTCCGGACGCGAGGAGTCGCTGGTGACTGGTTCCCTCTCCCCGCCCGGGAGACGGCGAGGGTGATGGAGTGCGGTTACGTGTGGCCACCACCGTTCGGCGAACGCGGCTCCCGTCAGCAACGTCAACGACGCCAAGGCCACGAACCATGCTTGAGCGAGCAAAATCGCAGCCACACCACAGCCGCAGGTGGTCAGGAAACCGATGTGTCGCGCGCGAGCAGTCACTCCGAACAGTGCATTCACCGCACCGGCGATGCCGATGCCGCAAACAGCGGTCAAACCGCTGCTCAGCCAGACGCTCGCGGTCTTGCCCGCAGACGCGACGCTCCAGAAAGAATCAATCCAGCGCCACAGCAACAGACTGACAGCGAGGCCGAGCAAAACTTGTCCGACGACAACCTGCCACCGAGTCGCCGAGTTGTTTGTGTGCGTCGCAGTACTTCGACTGAGAATCACACAGGCCGCCGCGCCGCTGAGGACGATCAACGCCGTGAGCGTGTCGAACAGCGGCTCTCCCATCAGCGGGTTCCTTCGACGTGATGTTCATTCAAACTTCAGCAGCAAGTCGCCCGTCGAGACTTGGCTGCCGGGTTTCACGCAGACGACAGTGACCTTGCCATCGCGTTCGGCGGCGATCGTCGTTTCCATTTTCATGGCTTCGACGGTCAGTAACTTTTGGCCCTTCTTGACCGAGTCTCCCGGCTGCACGGCGACGGTGACGACCATGCCCGGCATGCTGGCTCCGACTTGATTCAGGTCATTGGGGTCGGCTTTGACGGCGCGCTTCTCGGTCGGTTCGAGCGACTTGTCGACGACCGTCACGTCGCGCGGTTGGCCGTTCAGTTCGAAAAAGACCGTGCGCGAGCCGTCGGCGTGCGGTTCGCTGATCGTCAGGAACTTGATGATCAGCGTCTTGCCCGATTCGATGTCGATCGACAGTTCCTCGCCCGCCTGCATCCCATAGAAAAAGACCGGCGTCGGAAACACACTAGTGTCCGAATACTTCGCCTGGT
>CAYSHJ010000125.1:0-9977 GCA_964430385.1 uncultured Planctomycetaceae bacterium | reverse complement strand
GTGCAAGCCGTCAAGTTGTTGTGCGAGCAAACGCCGGATTTGGCCAGTCGGCTGGAGCTGCACTTCGCCGGTCGACGCACCGGTCAACAGGATCAACTCCTGAATCGGCTTGCTGGCCTACCGTGCCGAGTCGTGCGGCATCCGTATGTCAATCACGATGCCGCTCTGCGATTGATGCATTCCGCCAACGGACTCTTGCTGCTGCTGTCCGACGTGCCCGATGCCGATCGAGTCGTGCCGGCGAAGCTGTTCGAGTACCTCGCCATTCGAAAACCGATTCTGGCGATCGTGCCTCCCGGCGAAGTGACCCAACTGCTGCAAGATTGCCCGATCGCCTTCGTGTACTCGCCCAGCGATATCTCGGGACTGGCGCGGCGACTCGGGGACGAAATCGAGCGACATCGACTCGGCGTGCCAGTGATCCCTGGTTTTTGGGACGCGGCGCGGTTTGAGCGACGCCAACTCACGCGACAACTGGCCGATTTGCTGAATCAAGTTGCCAATCGTCGGTCTCGGGCGGAGACAGTAGCGCCACGCCATCCCCTTGAAGATCGCCCGTCGAAGCCCGCCACTCGGGAATTGCGAGAAATCCGATGACCGCGACCACTGCGTGGCAACTGTTGTTCTGGCTCAGCACACTCGGCGTGGCCTACATCTTCGTGGGTTACCCGCTGCTGATCTTCGTGCTTTCGCGCTGTCGGCCGTTACGCACTTTGAAGCAGACAAATCACCACCCGGTCTCCATCGTCATTGTCGGTTACAACGAAGCGGAAAAGTTGGCAAAGAAACTGGTCAGCGTTTTCAGCTCGGACGACTCGCACCTGATCCGCGAAGTGTTGGTCGCGTCCGATGGCTCGACAGACAACACGGCTGACGTTGTCGCCGGCGTCGGTGACTCCCGAATCAGACTGCTCATGTTCTCAAAGCGTCGCGGCAAGCCATCTGTCTTGAATGACATGATTCCGCAATGCTTGTCCGAGATCGTTGTGCTCACCGACGCGCGCCAAGAATTAGATCGCCGCGCGATCGTGGAACTGGCGGCTCACTTCGCGGACCCGACAGTCGGTGCGGTCTCCGGCGAGTTGATCTTCAAGGCCGATGGCGACACGACGACCACTTCGCACGGCATCGGTGTTTACTGGCACTACGAGAAATTCATCCGCAAGCACGAAGGCCGCTTTCGCAGCGTGCCCGGCGCGACAGGAGCGTTGTACGCCTTACGAAGGTCATTGTTTCGACCGATCCCGCCGCAAACGATTCTCGACGACGTAGTCATCCCGATGCAGGCCGTGACTGGTGGCCGCCGCTGTTTGTTTGAGCCGCTCGCCATCGCGTACGACATACTGTCCGCATCGACCTGGAAAGAGTCGATTCGCAAGCGGCGCACGATCGCTGGCGCGGCACAACTGCTTGTCAATCAACCGAGCTGGCTGCTACCGTGGCGAAACCCAATTTGGTTTGAGTACGTCTCGCACAAAGTCGCGAGGTTGTTGTCGCCGTTGTTGTTGGTGCTGGCGTTCGTCGCCAACGGGATGCTGGCAAGTCATCCGGTTTACGGCACGCTGCTCGTGTTGCACGTCGTGTTTTATTTGTCCGCTGTCGCCGGCTTGGCCTTCCAACTCACGGGCTGCCGCTCCGCCTGCTTTGGAGCGCAACTGGTGTTTGTGTCTCTTAACGCCACGACCGTCGTGGCCCTGTGGGACGCTCTCCGCGGCCACTTTCGAGTGACTTGGCAAGGTCTGTCTTCAACGGACTGAGCACATCCGACCATATCTCGGCGAGAGCGTTATCGCACGACGCGACATTTCGGCAGCAACGTCTGCAATCGCGCGACCGCCACCGCAGAGATGTTGGTCTCAGAGAGATAGACCTCTCGAAGCGAAGTCATTTTTGCCAGTGACGCAATGCCGCGGTCCGTCACTCGACAACCCAGGAACGAAACGTAACGCAACTCTCGCAGCCTCGTCAGCGACGTCAGTCCGTCGTCATCGACCTCCGTGAAGCCGACATCCAATAGCCGCAACTGTGCCGCCGTTGCGATCGAGGTAATACCTCGATTCGTGATCTTTGTGCCTGACACGTCCAACCCGATCGGCCGCGTGGCGGCCCACAGCGCTTGTAGTCCGTCATCCCGAAGCGGCAAACTCCGCAGCTCCACTGCCAGACTCGGCAGCATGCTCAGCCACGCCACGATGTCCTGCGACACGCGGCCATCCGCCTCCAGATGCTGTTCTTTCAACCGCACCAACAAGCCACTACTCTCGATCTCACGCACCTCAAAGCGCTTGACCACCGCACCACGACGCACCAATTCGCGAATCGCCCGCTCTGCGCAATCTGTTTCTGACGATTTTGAAGCATTCTCCTCAGCCAAGATAACTCCGATTCCGATCAACGTCACAAGGCGACACACAATCGTCGCGAAACGGCCGGTACATCGACTTTTGTTTCGCAATAACGCCATGCCATTTCCTTTCTCGACTCATGACCAACACGCACTGACAGCGTTCTCAAACACTCGCTTGCTGAGCACCCACGGACAACATATGCTTCGTGCCTTCAATATGCCCAGCCCAGGTGGCGGAATTGGCAGACGCACTAGCTTCAGGAGCTAGCGACCGCAAGGTCATGGAGGTTCAAGTCCTCTCCTGGGCACCAAACAGCACAAGGAGTTAGAGCAACGCCTCTGACTCCTTTTTTGTTGCACATTGGGACATTGGGGGCAGATTGGGGGCAAGTATCGCTCTTGCGTGGCAACTGCATCGGTTGACGTTGATACGACAATCTTCGCAGGAGGTCACAATGGCTTGGCTTGAACAACGCGGCGGAACTTTTCATCTGGCACTCCGAGTCGGCGAACAAAAACTGAAGAAGTCGCTTCGGACGAAAAACGAGCGTGACGCGAACGCGATCGTGACTCGCGTTGAACGGCGGCTGCAACTCATCGAACAGGGCGACTTGTCCCTGCCGACGAATTGCGATTTGCTCACCTTCTTAATGACCGATGGACGGCTGGAACAGCCAGTCCACCTGGGGATCTCTCGAACTCTCGGCGGTCTCTGCCAGGAATATGTCGAGCAAATCCCACAGGGTTCATTGGAGAAGAACACGATCGGGACTTTGCAAACTCATTTGAGGCACGTTCGAAAGATTCTGGGTGACAACTTCAAGCTGGAAAAACTCACCTTTGCCGACCTTCAGCGATACGTCGACAAGCGGTCGAAAGACAAGGGGATCTACGGCAAGACCGTCATGCCGTACACGATTCGCAAAGAACTGACGAGCTTCGGACAACTCTGGACATGGACCGTCCGTTGCAAGCTGGTGCAAGGGGACTTCCCGAATGACGGGCTGCGTTATCCCCGTTCGTCTGAGAAGCCCAAATTTCAAACCTGGAAGGAAATCGAACAGCAGATTGCAAAGGGAGGTCTCTCGAAGAGCGAAGAGTCAGCTCTTTGGAGAAGCCTCTACCTCACAACACCGGAAATCGAAGAGGTGCTGACGTTCGTTGAATCACAGTGCAAGCGGCCATCCATGTACCCGATGCTCGTGATGGCTGCTCACACCGGAGCACGGCGGAGCGAAATCCTGCGTTCGCAGGTCGCCGACGTGGACCTCGCCGCGAACACGATGCTCATTCGTGAAAAGAAGCGCGTTCGTGGGAAAGAGACAACTCGGAGCGTTCCCATGTCTCCACGGTTGCGGCGGGCGATGGAATTGTCGCTGAAAAATGCCGCGTCCCGTCAGACATTCCATGACAACGGAACGCCGCTCACGGTGGATGATGCGACGTGTTATTTCAACGCCACGTTCGCGGGATCGAAATGGGACAAGCTCAGAGGCTGGCATGTCTTCCGGCACTCGTTCATCTCGAACTGTGCCTCGAAGGGAATTGACCAGCGGATGATCGATGCGTGGTCAGGGCATCAAACGGATGAGATGCGGAAACGCTACACGCATCTCATCCCAACCGCTCAACAGTCGGCATTGCAATCGGTCTTCGGAGCGTAACACGAAGCGTTCCTCTGTGCTGACGCCCGCTCGAAGCCGCGACCGTCGGGGGAGGGGAGTAGCCGAAGCTGCCTCGGTTCACCGGGGATGCGAAGGCGGATGCCCCAACCCCGCGTTGCGGCCCCGTCCGGAACCATGTTCCGGACATAGACAATTCGGGCGTCAGCCATCTATCCCGCACCCCAAACATTAGCCGCCCGCATACAAAACAATACCGTTTCGTCACCGCAGTCACCGCGACTCAATCCTCGCTCATTCCGCAACATCAGGCCAGCAAAGAGCACGGTCTGAAAGATCGTGCGATCGCGAAGCGAAAGCCGCCGCGTTGCGGCCGATCGCAACGAACCCGGTTCGGCCACGAACGTCTCATCCACCTTCAAGCATGCATAAAAAAAGCCCGTGAACTCCCGAAGGAATCCACGGGCGGGAACTACCGATCTTTGACTCCTTCGCGATACTCAGCAAGAGAACCATCGAATCCGGCGTAGGTACAAGCCTCCAGCCAGGCGATGCGAAGTTCGTCTTGGTCTTCCGGTATCAGTGAGCCAAGCTCGATCAAACGAGCCTCACAGGCGATACAGCGTTCCTCGCTGTGGTATCCCATAAAATTATCCGTGAGTCTCTCGTTGCAGTCGCCACAGGTGAAGTGAGAGAAATCCTCGTCTTCGGAAGAGTCATCGAGCGTTTCGCTTTCATCATCGCGTTTACTCATTTGAGTTGGGGGAAAAGGAAATAATCAAAAACCCCCGTCACCGGATGAACTCCGATGACGGGGTGGGAGTGGGGGAGCGAGCGATGCGTCTCACCGCTCACGTACTCACCCCGGCAACAGTCCTTCGTTCTGAAGTCGTGTCAGCTCTTCATGGGACACGATCCATTCTTGGCTGTTGCCTCGGCCGCATTGCCGCTTGTTCGCATGGACGCGGCCAAGTCGGCACCACTCGCGAACTGTGAACTCGGCTTTCCCGAGTAACGCGGCCAGTTCCGCGACGCTGTACCAGTCCTTCTGCGGCTGCTGGTTCGTCAGGATGTCGCGAACCTCCTGGACCATCGACTCCGACCGAGCCAGCCGTTCGTCGAGTGTCAGCAACGTTTGCACCATTGCCACCAGCGCTTGCCGGAAGTCAGTGATTCGAGTCACTTCGACGCGGGCCACCTCGTCGTCATCGCCACGCAGAAGTCTCGTCAGACTGCCTTGCAAATCGCCGACAACTTCGGAAACCGTTGATCGTGCGCCGTCGGATCGAGCCGTCGCTCGCTCCATCCGGCCGTTTCGCCGCTCGACGGCATCACGTTGACCATTTCGTAAAACGCCAACCATGTGGAAAGGGGGAATGTGATAAAATGCCGGAGCGTCCAGAAACGCAGCCAGCGAAAACGCGACCCGAAGCCCGACGCCCCGGGTCGCGCGTGGACATCACTCGCGCGGTTCGCCTCGCTCGATCATGATCCGCTCGAAACACCGCGTCAGCGCGAACGCCGCGGGGAGAAGGTCTTCCTCCCGCAGCGTCTGCGTGTGCTGCCATTTGCCCTCGGCATCCTGGTAGCTCCGTCGCAGCGACACTTGGAAGCTCGCGAACTCCGGTCCGTCTTTCGGCTTCACCAGCCGTTTGAAAACAGCACCGGAGAGTGTGCCGCATCGAACCACAGCGGCGGGCGTGGTCGCATCCTGAGAGGCCGGATGCGTGGCCTTGGGCGATGGGTTCGCCATAGAAAAAAGGGGGAAAAGAATAAGACGCCTCGGCAACCTCGGAGAGGCTGCGTCGGCACTCCTTTTCCCAGCGTCCCGCATCCCGCCGTCAAGGGTGCTGAGCCGGTGGCGCTCACGTGGTGCGGAGTTTCGCCGGGCCGGTTGCCGAGCGCCAGCGAGAGCAACCGTTGCCGCCGGCGAACGGCGAAGCAGCCCTTGCACGGCATTAGGGATCGGGACGCTACACTGAAAAAGCCGCACGCAGCCCTCCGCTTGTCTCTTTAATCGCGACACCCCACATGCGAGCCGTGCTGGACCGTCATCGGTGGAGCGACCGACCGAAAAACACGGGCCTACTGGCCCGTGATCAAACGCCGCAGGAGCGACGGGCCGATCCTTTAGTTCGCCAACTTGGCGAACATCGGAAACGTACGACTCCGGCGATTCACGAAGCAGTCGAATCGCCTTCGCGTACGCTTCGTCGCGAGACGCGGCCTCAATCACGCAACCGTACTGAAGCTTGACTTGGTACAGCATGGAGACCTGGGGAAAGGGATAAGAGGCTGGCCCCGTCCGGGCCCGCTCAGGGGGCACACGGTCGCATGCCCGAACGCAGGGAGGAGTCCCCCCGGAAGCTCCTTGCGTGAGGGACCGACCGTGTAAGCTTGGCAGGCTCCGGACGGGCGGTGGGGGCCGGAAACACACACACAACACACACCAACAAAACAAAGGTGGGCGACTTCACTGCCCGCCGCCGGGCAGCCGCAGCGAGCCGTCGCGGCGAGCGAGGACGGGGTGCTGGGGCGACAGCCCCGGCATTTCAAGCGGAACCGGGGGGCGTAGCGACTGGCAATGGGAGCCAAGCGAGGTCAGAGCCATCCCGCGATGACCGAGCCTCCTCCCTCCTACACACTTGAAATGCCGGGGGTGGAGTGAGCCCCGCGAGCGAAAGCCCCGGCACCCCGAAGTCGCTGGGGGGAAACAACATACAAAACAGGACACAAAACAGAAGCCTGTTCGCACCCCCGACAGGCCACGAACACCCAAACGAACAGCCGATCGAACAGCAGAACGAACACCCGACACGAGCCTAAGCTTGGTCGAACACTTCCCGGATCAGACCCTTCATGCCGCGAAGGAAATGGAACTCCGCCAGAGCCTTGCCGACGTCTCGCCAGTCGTTCCAGGGGTCGGGCTGTGCCTCATAGTCGTGCATCGCCGCCGAGTAGCGTGCGATGGACGCTGCATCGGCTGTCGTCTCCTGCAACAACGTGATGAACTTTCTCCGCTGCTCCTGGGGGATGGTCGCGAGCGTCTGCAGGTGTCGCTCCTCGAAGAGCTGCTGCGGCCCTCGCAACACCTCCAAAGCCATCAAAGCTCGCTCCGGCAAAGTCACCATCAGCGCGTCGATCAATTCGCCCCGAAAACGTTGCACATAGCCGAAGAGCTGATCCGTCGTCTGGCCATCGTGAACCAAGTCGAGGCACAGCGTTCGCATCCAATCGGCCGCATAGTTCTTGGCGAACACGCTCAGCGGTCGTGGATTTGGGGTGCCGTCAGCCAGAGCAAGGGCCGCGAGGAGTTGCTGTCGGCGAGCCGGTTCGGCGGGCTCCGGAGGAGCCAGAAACGGATTGCATTCCACTCAGAAAGGGGGAATGGAGCGAATAGTGTACATGTATTACAAGCGCTGTCAACCAGATCCTCGGAGAATCGCGTATCGCCGCCCCTGGGCGTCCCGCCAAATGGGTTTCCGGAGTACCCCCTCGGAAAGCACTTCTTCCTTGATCCCAAAGCGATAGTAAGCGGCCACTGGCTGATCTCGCAGGACGGTCGCGAGCGAGGCAATCCGCTCCGCGGACTCGCAGACGTAAAAAACTCGCACCGCGTCGGCATCGGTGTCGTTCAGGCAGGGCCAATGTTGGCGAACCACTCCGCTCCGCAGCAGGCAGTCGTATCCCGGCGTTTTCGCGAGTTCTCTTTCGAGACTGTTGGTGCTGCGGTCAATCTCCCAGTAGCCCACGAGAAATCTCGGCGACGAGGATGTGGCACCGTTCGCGTGCCGCAACAAGACGCTTGCATCCGGACGACACGAGGCATCCTGGTTCTCTCCGGAGCGAAATCGCTCGTAAAGCAGGTGCCGCTTCTCGGCCGGCTGGTCGAGTCGGGCGTTGGAATAGGTGTCCTGTTCCAAGATCCATAGCGGAGCGACCAGTCCCGCCGTCTTGGCTGCTGCGTCGAAAGCCAGACGAACCGCCACCACACCCAAGCGATGCAGCAGCGTCGCGGGTGCTGGATCACTTCGGGAGATTCGCTGGGCCGGCTCGCCGGTGTCCTCCAACAGCACGTCTGCGCCCTTGGGCGTCAATCCATAGGCCGTCGGAAGACTGCCGCCGAATTTCTTCGACCGATCGGGACTCTGCGACGGAGTCTGTCGCGCCACTACCAACGGAACGTCACAGACCAGCTTTTCGTTCTTGAGGATCGCCATCCGTTTTTGGCAGGACCGGATGTCCGTTCCTTCCGGCCAATGACGCTGATGGATCATCCGCATATCCAGGAGTCCGTGCTCCCCGATGTCCCGCAGAATGGCGAAGTCCCTTTCTGTCGGATTCCAAGAAGAGCTAGATCGAGTACGGAGAGTCATCGGCAGCCTGCGGCGAGGGAAGGAAAGTAACGGCGGGCAGATTGATTGTCGGCGACGTGCCCAAAAGAACCTCCCATAGTTTTTCCCGCAGTTGCTTTTGGCGTTCGAGAATTTTGACGGGATCGTGGTAGACGTCCAGAGTACGGATGCGCTCGAAGTACGACTGAAGGGCTTTCCTCAGCGTCACGGGTGCGTCCGCCCACGGTTCCTCCGGAAGATCGACCTGCACCCATTTCACGGTGTGGCCGGCAACCTGATGCAGTGCCTGGCCCGTCGGCATGGAGGAAAGTTTTGACGCACTCAGAACCTTTTGGTCCTCTCGGGTCAGAAACTCCAAAAACTGCAATTTTTTCCTCCACTTCATGCGAGTCAACGGCGTCTGCTTTTCGGTGATGCTGCTGCCTTGCGTCTCTGAGCGTCCTCGCTCGTGACTCATCGTTCGGCTAGTCCCTTGAGCACCGCCGCTGGAATTGGTCTCCTGCCAGTTCTCCGACGAGGATTCTCCCTCAGCGATCGCACCGCCCACACCTTCGCTCACTGAAGTTCCCTCGCTCCGTGACCTGTCGGTGCCGGTGGTCTTCGTCGCCGTTTGCTTGGCGTCCCAACTGCTGATCGTGCCGGTTTGGTCCGCGATTCCTTGATTCGTCCCCCAACCTACTGCGTCTGCGATACCGACCGACGTCTGACTCGATTGCGTCAACGTGTGCCCCAAGGCGTCCGAGCGATTGCGTCCGTGTGACTGGCTGGTTCCGCGAGCTTCGTTCGCACCTTTCGCATCGGAGTGCGTCAGCACCTGTTGGCGTTGATCGCGATTCGTCGTCCGCGAACGATTGCTTCCTGTGGACGAGTTTTGGCCTTCTGTTTCTTGAGTTCCGCTCGAATGTTGCTCCGAACGGGCCTGACTCGCACCGTCCGACCGACTGGCGTTGTCGGTGTGCGAAGACTGCTCACTCGATCCGCTGCTGAGAGTTTGGCTCAGACTCGATCCGCCGCCATGCCCGAACGTCTCACCCACTGCCTGCTGAATCCGTGTGCCAGTGGATTGCGATTGATTGATCGACGTTCCGGACGACCAATTCTGGGTACGACTGATGCTTCGTCCGGCGTCCGTTCCATAGCCCGTCGCCCGGCTCCAATTGTCCTGCCAGTTCGTGCCGTCCGACGTCCCGGAACTTTCATTTTGAGAGTAGGCACGTTGCCACGATTGGTCTGTCAGCGTGACGAAATCGTAGCCATCTTGGTACTGCTCCTCGTCCCAATGGACGAACTTCGGCCGGAGCGGGTCATACTCCGGCAGCGACACCTTGCCCCCGAAAAACAAGGCGTCATCCTCGTCGGTGTGTCGGAAGTAAAAGGACGATCCGCACATACTCGTGGCTCGCAATAGCGGATCATCCTTGGCCAAGGGGAAGCTGTGAATTCCTTGAAAGGCGAGCAGGAATCGCAATTGCATCTTCCGAACTTGCCGGAGTGCGCTCGTCAAGAGCTTGGCGGAAGCTCGAAATACCGGAAGTTCGTCGAGCACTACCAACAAGGGTAGCCTCTGGTCTTGTGGCGTCGAAAAAACCGTATGCAGAATCTCAGCGACCCACAAGTTCGCAAGGATCGGTGCGTGATAGTTTTCGTCGAGAC
>CAYSHJ010000124.1:0-5048 GCA_964430385.1 uncultured Planctomycetaceae bacterium | reverse complement strand
CGCCGCCGTCCGCGAAGACGCGCGAGTGCTCGATGCGTTTCATCCCGGGGAGCCGCTGTTGCGATATCTGCTGGAGCAAGGGATCACCGTCGTGCATTCGGTCCCCGGCCGATCGAACGTCATCGGTGGACTGAGCGGCGTGTTTCGGACTCACGGTCGCACGGCCGACGCGAATATTCCGTTGGCGATCACCAGCGGCGGCGAGGGTTATGTGCCGAAGACGCGCGTCGCCCGCTTCGAAGCCGCGATCGCCGCCGTCTATGGCCTTGGGTTCGAACGTGCCCTCTCGTCCGTCTCGCTCGACGCCGCCAAGTTGCTCCGCATCGACGATCGCTACGGCAGCCTGCAAGCCGGCAAAGTCGCCGACCTCGTACTGTTCGATGGCGATCCGTTTGAATACGCGACGCACGTGACCCACGTCGTCGTCGACGGCCGCTTGGTCCACAACCGCTCCGACCGCCAACCGATTCCGCTCGCCCAACGCCTCTTCTGGTCAGCGGTCGAGATGCCGTGTTGCTTGGGATGGTAAACGGCGGCCTCACACTGGTCGCACCGGCGCTCCGGTGGCCGACGTCAGCGTGGCGAGGTTGGCTTGAAAGGTTGCTTCGCTGTTGCCGCGCCAGGCGAGCACTCGTTTGTCGCGAGCGGTCACCAGCCAAAGTTCGATCTCACCCGCCATCCACGGCCAGATCCATTGCATGATGCGGTCCATCAGCCAATTGAACCCCGCCAGCAAGACCCAGTCGAGCATGCCGACATCTTTCCGCATCTCCGTTTCCAACTGCACGACGTACGCAAGCTTCAACCGCAACGGCTTGAGCGGCACGAACGCGATGAACAATTGCGAGCGAAATTCCGCTCCACGAACTCGCCAATCTCGAACCGTGCCGGTCATGACCGCGACAAACAGCACGCTGATAAGTTTCAGCGTCCACGGGATGGAGGCGATCAACGCCGGCAGAACCAGCAAACCGCACAACACCCCTCGCGTCTTCCAGGAGGGAATCGGAAGCAGCGGCCGGTCCATGTTGTGTTCCGCAAACGCTAAGAACCTGTCGAAGAACAACACCGTGATTTGTCTGAAATCAGCCGGAACGCGCTAGCGTCCGGTTTGTGCGTCTCCAACTGAACCCGACGCTAGCGCGTTTCGGCTGATCAACACGATCTTGTTCTTGGACCAGTCCGAAGCGTGCGATGTCGTCGCCTCGGCGGTCGTTGTTCAGGCGAGCGAGGCACAACGTATCGGTCGCCGGATCGCGCGGCAATCGACGGCGAAGTCCCGGCTGGCTAGTTCTTGAAACTGGGTGGCACGCTCTGACCATCGGGAAGGGCGTGGGAAAGGTGAACAGCTCGCAATCCACGCCCTTCCCGATGGTCAGGGACGTGCCACCCGTGACGGCAAGCTTTACGTCAATAAAACAATTAGCCAGCCGTGACGGCGAAGTCCCGTTCGCTTGCGGTCGTTGGCTGAGGGCTTACTCTCAAGACCATTCCGAGGTCACTCATTAACCGCTTGAGGAAATCATGAAGCTTGCCAAAGTCCGACTCGCCGACGGTCACATCCGTGTTGCCAGCGTTGAAGATCAACACATTCGATTGCTCAACTTGAGCCATTCGGCGAATTGCCACTGCCTCGCCGACCTCTTGAACTCCGACGATCCGCCCAGTTTGGCACAATCGCTGATCGATGCTCAGGCCGAACCGTTACCGATCGGCTCGGTGCGGCTGCTCGCACCGATTGACACGCAAGAAGTCTGGGCCGCCGGAGTCACGTACAAGCGCAGCCAGATCGCTCGCATGGAAGAATCGGAATCGGGTGCGTCGCATTACGACAAGGTCTATTCAGCGCCACGACCGGAGCTGTTTTACAAAGGCAACGCGCGGCGCACGTCCGGTCCCGGCGAGCCGGTACACGTCCGGCACGACAGCCGCTGGACCGTGCCCGAACCGGAATTCACGCTCGTCGTGTCCTCGCGCTTGAAGCTGGTCGGCTACACGATTGGCAACGACATGTCCGCGCGAGACATCGAAGGCGAAAACCCGCTCTATCTGCCGCAGGCGAAGGTGTATAACCAGTGCTGCGCGCTCGGCCCGTGCATCCTGCTGGCCGATCAACCGTTGAACCGCGAGCAAACCAAAGTCCGACTCTCGATTCAGCGCGCCGGTCGCGAAGCCTTTCGCGGCGAGACGCATCTGGGCATGATCGTTCGCGGCTTTGACGAGCTGATCGGCTGGCTGGGCCGTGAGAACGACTTGCCCGATGGAGCGTTTTTGCTCACCGGCACCGGCGTCGTCCCGCCAGATGATTTCACGCTCGAACACGGCGACAGCGTTTCCATCGAAGTGACCGGGATCGGGACACTGACGAATCCGGTCGTCAAAAACTGACTGAGCGGATCTAACAAACGGAGGTGATTGCCATGCGAAAACTGAGTTGGATGATCGCCCTGTGGCTGTGTGGCTGGTGTACATCCATCGTCGCGTCAGAGCCGTCGAAGTGGCTTTCATCGACGGCCTACGTCATTCCGAAAGAGACGGCGACTGAAGGCGAGGGTTACTTTGCGATCATCGAAGGACTGAATCGGCGGCTGTACATCGGCACGCATGCGAACGGAGTCAACTCCTGGCTGGTCGAGTTCGATGCCGCCGCGTTGAAAATGAACGTCGTCGTCGATGCGCACGCGGCCATCACGGTGAAGTGTTCGGGCTTCGCGTCGCAGTCGAAGATCCACACTCGGAACAACACTGGAGCCAGCGGCAAAATCTACTTCGGCACGAAGCAGGGTTATCCGACATCGGAAGAATCGCGGCTGGCGTATCCCGGCGGATACCCGATGGCCTACGACCCGGCGACCGGCAAGACGCAAGTCTTCCCGATCCCGATTCCACATCAGGGAGTCATCAGCGTCACGCCGGATGAGTCGCGCGGCGTGGCGTATATCTCGACCTGCTCCGACGAGCGGCCGATCGAAAGCGCGCACTTCCTGGTGCTCGATCTGAAGACCGGCAAGTACCGCGATCTGATGGACACTCAGCACATGTACGGGTTCATCGTCGTGGACCATGCGGGGCGAGCCTATCACCCAATCCTCGGTGGAGACATCGCGCGCTTCGATCCGACGGCGAACAAGCTTGACCGCCTGAAACACACGATTGACGGCCAGCCGCCGACAATTGATTCGCACCTCGTCGATCCGGAGTCGCATGCGATCAATTGGGACATCACGCCCGACGGCAAGACGCTGTACGCGCTGCCGATGAGCACAAATCAGCTTTATCGTTACGACCTCACGGCCGGCGGCGACACGCTCAACGGCAAGGCTCTCGGCCCGCTCATCGCCCGAGCGAAACTGGGCACAACCGACTGTCGAGGCATGTGCGTCGGCCCGACCGGCACCATGTGGGCCTCGGTCACGGAAGCGGTCGATGGCATCCATCGACATCACCTCGTTCGCTATCGGCCGGGCGATGCCGCTCCCGCCGACTTGGGCATCATCGCCGTTCGCAATCCCGACTTCACGCAGTTCAAAGACACGGCCGGCAAAGACCTGCCGTTCCACGGCGGCTTCTACAAAGCGCCGGACGGCACGTTCACGACCAAGTACGTGGCGATGGGCGTCTGCGAAGCTCGCGATGGCAGCATCTACACGCTGGTGCTGCATCCCTATTCGCTGCTGCAACTGAAACCAAGCGACTTGCCGAAGTAGCGCGACTGTGGCATGCACATTCTCATCGTCACGCCCGCTCGGAAGGGATCGCGCACGGGGAACCGCATCACAGCGGAACGCTGGGCGCGGTTGCTCCGAACGCTGGGGCATCGCGTCGATCTGGCGGAATCATTTGAGGGACAGCCTTGCGACGTGCTCGTCGCGTTGCACGCTCGCAAGAGTGCTCGATCGGTGAGCCGTTTTCGCCGCGAGCGGCCGGACGCAGCGTTGATTGTCGTGCTCACCGGGACGGACTTGTACCGCGACTTTCCGCGTAGCGTGACGGCGCGGCGGTCGATCGAGTTGGCGGACCGATTGATCGTCTTACAGAAGTCCGCGATCGACGAATTGCCGCTCGCGGCACGAGTCAAGGCACGCGTCATCGTGCAATCGGCAGTCCCTCCGCGACGCCCCTCAAAGCCGTTGAAAGACGTGTGTGAAGTCTGCGTGCTCGGACATTTGCGAGCCGTCAAAGACCCGTTTCGCGCGGCACTCGCGGCGAAGCGACTGCCGGACAGATCGCGAATTCGCGTGACACATGTCGGCACCGCGCTCACTTCCGCGATGAAACGCCGCGCGCGGGCCGAGATGTCTCGCAATCCGAGATACCGCTGGCTGGGTGAAATCTCGCACGCGCAGGCGCTGCGCGTGCTCGCTCGCAGCCAAGTACTCGTCAACAGTTCGACGATGGAGGGAGGCGCGAACGCGATCTGTGAAGCACTGGCCTGCGGCGTGCCGGTGCTGTCGTCGCGGATCTCCGGTTCAATCGGGTTGCTCGGCGAAGACTATCCGGGCTACTTTGACGTGGGCGACACGGCGGAGTTGGCGGAGTTGCTCAGCCGCTTCGAGGCCGATGCCGGCTTTCGCGCGTTGTTGCAAGCATACGTCCGCCGGCTCAGGCCGCTGGTGTCGCCCGAACGAGAACGCGACGCATGGAAGCAACTACTGTCGAAGTTGAACGGCAGCAGGAACCGAGCACAGGTTCAGTTTCGCAACGCGTGACACGAGAAACTGGACCTGTCCGCTTTTGGGTTTTGTTTGGGGTGTGCGTCAGAAAGATTGGTACTGAAGATTCGGCTGGCATTGGCGGCGCGTTTTCAAGCCGGAGGCTTGGCAGCAATTAGCCGGCGGCTGAGCGAAGCGACGCCCCCGGCTCGAGAAAGCGACATTGATTCGACCCCAGCGGGGTCGTAGCCGCATTGGCTGGCACCCCGCTGGGCAACGCCGTTAAGGATTCTCGAAAACCGCGTTCGCTCGCCGTTTTTGACCGCGGAGCGGTCGTAGCAATTAGCCGGTGGTTCGCCGAAGGCGCACCACCGGAACGCGGTTGACAAGGCATTT
>CAYSHJ010000123.1:0-3640 GCA_964430385.1 uncultured Planctomycetaceae bacterium | reverse complement strand
GCCTCCGCGCCGGATCGCCTGGTTCCCGCCATGCTGCTCGATCCGAGTCCCGAGTTTCGCCGCGACGCGGTGGCGCGGTTGATCGACGCCGGTCAAAAGGCTCTTGACGCGAAAGACCACGACGCCGCCAGGACCGCGTTTCAGAAAGCCATGACAGGAGCCACTGACGATGATCAGGTCAAAACGATCGTCAAACAGTTGAAGGAGCTGAAGGAATCGGTCGACTTGCCGAAGCACTTCGGTTTTCTGATGCAGTGGCGGTTTATCGGGCCGTTCGACAACGTCGGCTTTAAGGGCTTTGACGCTGTCTATCCGCCGGAAGGAAAGCTTGAATTGACCGCGACGTTCCAAGGTCAGAAAGGTGAAGTCGGTTGGGAGAAATTTGCCACGGACCACGAATACGGCATCTTCAACATCGCCAAGACGATCGCTCCGTACAAAGGAGCGACCATGTACGCGACCACGGAATTCCACAGCCCGACGGCGCGCGTGGTCGAGTTCCGGCTGGGAACTCCGAACGCCTGGAAAATCTGGCTCAACGGCAAGTTGCTCTTCGGCCGCGACGAATATCACCGCGGCATGGCGATCGACCAGTACCGAGTGCGCGGCGAACTCAAGCCCGGCGCGAATACGCTCCTGTTGAAGCTCTGCCAAAACGAACAAACGGAGGACTGGGCGCAGCGCTACGAGTTCCAACTCCGCGTCGCGGATCTGTCCGGCATCGGAATTCCGTCGCAACCATAACGATCAACGTCGCAGAAGTAATGCCTCCTTGAGGACGTTTATGAAGATCGTCCTCTGTAACGAATGAGGATCACTATGTCATTCTGGGAAGGCGAAAAGTGCGAACACTGCGGACACGCCATCACGGGCAAGCGGGTGACGCTTCATCGAATCGTGAAAGGGAAGCATGTTCTGTTCGAGAACGTTCCTGCGGGCGTGTGTCGGCACTGTGGTGCTCGTTACTTCGCGGCGAATGTGCTGAAGACCATTGAGGAGAGCCTTCGAGGCCGTCGTAAGGCCGAACGGAAAATCTCAGTCCCGGTGTACTCACTTTGATGTCCAGTATGGCCCATTGTTGAAAGACCTGGACCGAAACTTTGTATGGGATGCACTTCAATGCCACGACTCCTTCCATTGATGGTTCTTGGGATCACAGTAATCGGCCTCTGTGTACCGGGGTTCGCCGATTGGCGGCAGTTCCGTGGCAGTGATTCGTCGAGCGTGGCCAAGGACGCCGATTTGCCGGTCGAATGGGTTGATGGCGAGCCGCCGAAGAACATTGGGTGGAAGATCGCGTTGCCGGGACGCGGGCTGGCGAGCCCGATCGTGGTTGGAGACAAAGTCGTCGTCACCTGCAGCAGCGGCTTTCAACAGGATCGGCAGCACGTGTTGTGTTTCGATGCTCAGAGCCGACATAAACTTTGGGAGCGGCAATTCTGGGCCACGGGCCGCACGATGTCACATCCGAAGACGTGTGCGGCGGCCTCGTCGCCGTGCAGCGACGGGGAGCGCATCTTCGCGCTGTTTTCGAGCAACGACGTCGCGTGCCTGGATCTCGAGGGAAACTTGCAATGGTTCCGGGGAGTGACGCACGACTTCCCCAATTGCAGCAATAGCCTGGGTATGGCCTCGTCGCCGATTGTGATTGACGGCACGCTGGTCATGCAGACCGAGAACGATGCCGATTCGTTTTCGATCGGGCTGGACGTGGAGTCGGGCGAATCGCGCTGGAAGAAGACTCGACCGAAACGAGCCAACTGGACATCGCCCTCCGCGTTGAAGGATGCCACCAGCGGTGAGACGCTGGCGCTGCTACAGTCCTCCAAAGGAGTCGAAGCCATTCAGCCGCGAACGGGTGAAATGGTCTGGGAATACACCAACGGAGCGGCCACGATTCCGTCACTCGTCGTTGCCGGAGACATCGCCTACGTGCCATCCAATGGGCTGACCGCACTACAGCATCAAGCGGGAAAGACCGAGCCGAAGCAACTGTGGCAGAAGAGCCGTCTCGGCCCGGCCACTTCCAGCCCGCTCGTACTCGGTGATCAAGCCTATGTGCTGAGCTCAGCCAGCGTCCTCACGTGTGCCAATCTGTCCGACGGCGAAGTCGCGTGGCAACTGCGATTGGAAGGCCCCTTCACGTCCACTCCCGTGGCCGCGAAGGACCGTTTGTACTTCTTTAGCGAAGCCGGCGTCGGCCAAGTGGTCCAGACCGGCGAGATGGGTGAACTGCTGTCGAAGAACGAACTCAAGCTCGGCCAGCGCGACCCGGCGGACTTGATTCAGGGCACGCCGGCCATTGCCGGGAATGCACTGTTCATCCGCAGTGACGCCTATCTGTGGAAGATCGCCAACGCCAAGTGAACGGACCTCGCTCGTCAGCGAGCCCCTTTCAACACGAAGGCCGCGGAATGGCTGAGGTAGGCGGAGTCATCCTCGTCGGCTTCGTCGTCATCGAAAATGGAGTCATTGTCGCTGGCGACCAGCGCCAGAGATTCAGGTGACAATCGGTCGAGGTTCGTCAGGCCATCCAACGCGGCGACTTGGTAGCACTCGGCCAGCGACGGGTAGTTGAACACAGTGTCTCGGAAGTATTCGATGGTCCCGCCGAACGAGATCACCGTCTGACCGATGTGAATCAGTTCGTTGGCCGATTCGCCGACGACATGCACGGCCAAGAGCTGGTGTGTGTCACGATGGAACAACAACTTGAGTAGTCCGTCCGAATCACCGACGAGATGGCCGCGGGCAACGTCGCCGTAGCGCGCGACGCCGACTTCGTAGGGTACTTTGTCAGCGCTCAGTTGCTCCTCAGTCGCCCCGATCATTGCAACTTCGGGAATGGTGAACAGCCCATACGGCAGTTGCTTCGACGGAAGAAACCTCTGCCCGAACGCATGACAGACCGCGCGGCTTCCCTGCTCCATCGAGGCGCAGGCCAACGACGGGAACCCAACGACGTCGCCGACTCCGTAAATGTGCTTGGCCCAAGTCTGATGCGATTCGTTGCACCACAGCCGACCGTTCTCGTCCGGCCGCACACCGGCCGCGACCAGATTCAACGACTCGGTGTTACCTTGTCGCCCAGCAGCGTACAAGACACTTTCACCGATCAGACGCTTGCCCTGATCGAACGTCACGACCACTCGATTTGGCGACAGCTTCTGAATTTCAACGATCCGCTCACCCAGCCGAAACGTGATGCCCAGCGCTTGAGCCTGTCGCATGACTTGAGCGACGATTTCGCCATCGCAGAACTCCAACAATCGCGGCTGCGCATCGACCACGACGACTTGGACGCCCAACACCGCGAACATCAAGGCGTATTCGAGGCCCACAACTCCACCGCCAATCACGATCATCGATTTCGGCAAGCGCTCGATTTCAAGCAACTCATCGCTGTCAAAGACAGTCTGTCCGTCGAACGGAACCCACTCGGGACGCAACGGTCTCGTGCCGGTCGCGATCAAGAATTTATCGCCTCGCAGATGCTGGACGCCGTGATGACCACCAGTGATCTCGACTTCGTCTTCAGCGACAAAGCAGGCTTGGCCGGAAATGACATCGATGCCGTGATCTTGCAACTGCAGTTGAACGAGGTCAGCCTGTTGGCGGACAACTTCGTCGGCCAGTAAAC
>CAYSHJ010000122.1:0-6009 GCA_964430385.1 uncultured Planctomycetaceae bacterium | reverse complement strand
TACTGCATTCCTTCCTCGTAGTCCTTGTCGAGGTTCTTCAGGATCACCTTTCGCACCACAGAGATGGCCGCGCGGCGATCGTCTGGCAATTCAGCGAGATACTGTTCGACGGTCGTGGCTTGGCTTTGCATGGGAAACTCCCGTTCGCCGACGGTCTAATTCGACTGCATGACATTCACTTTGAAGACCCCATCCGGCTTGCCCGGATGGTGAAAACGATGGAGAGCTAACAAGCGAGAACCAACCAATGTCCCCCAACTCTCCCGTTCCTCCGCCGAAGGCGGAGGAACGGGAGAGTTGGGGGGCGTTGCGACGACATCAACTAGCCCACCGTCTGCTTCACCAACGGCACGAGGCCGTTGGGGTCAAAAGTCAGACAGTCGAACTAAAAACTTACCACGATCGCGCGACATCACGCAACCGGTTGACTTCCCTAGCCGGCAAGGGCATTGTGTCGTTCACCTAAGACCGTCAGCACGGGCGGCCTTCGATTTGACGCGAGAGACACCGGCCGTTCGGGCGCGCTACGGCCGGACAGTGTTCGGCCAGAGCGCCCTGCTGGCTCGTCGTCTGGTCGAGGCGGGGGTGCCCTATGTGCAACTCAACGACAGTCGGCATCCCGAAGCGTTCACTCCCGGCTTCGAGTTTGGCTGAGACACTCACATCTACAACTTCGAGCTACTGCAGGACCAGCACTGCCCGACGTTCGACCGCGGCTTCACGGTACCACCTCGCGACGGCTGACCCGCAACCCGGACCGCGATGATTATCCGACATGGCACCCCGATGGCCGGCGGCTCGTCTGCGTCTCGGAACGGGCGGGCGAGCACGACCTTTCCATGATCGACGTCGAAGATTGAGCCTGGATGGAGAATCGCACCCGGAGGATGGGCACTCTTGCCCGTCCGTTTGTCTGATTGCGAAAGCGATTTCGAGAGACGGGCAAGAGTGCCCATCCTCCACAGAATCAAGCCTTGCGAATTTTCTCGCGGCCGGCTTTCACGTTCTTGGTCGCGTTGCGCGTGTCGAGCACCATACGACTGTGCTTGACAATGAAATCGCAGTCGTAGGCCGAGTGATCCGTCGCGATCAGCACGCAGTCTTGAGCGGCAAGGTATTCCGGAGTCAGCGGCGAGCTGTTCATGTCGGGAACTTCGTGATGCCGCATCTTCGGCAGCGACGGAACGTGTGGGTCGTTGTAGGTCACGACCGCTCCGCGCGACAGCAGCAGTTCCATCAACACGAACGACGGACTTTCCCGCGGGTCGTCGACGTCTTTCTTGTAGGCCATGCCGAGCAGTGCGACCTTGCTGCCGCGCAACGCCTGGCCTCGATCGTTCAAGAATTCCATCAGCCGGGTGATGACGTATCCGGGCATGTGTGTATTGATCTCGCCGGCGAGTTCTATGAATCGCGTGGTCATGCCGTGCTTGCGAGCCAGCCAGGTCAGATAGAACGGGTCGATCGGGATGCAGTGACCGCCCAAGCCCGGTCCCGGATAAAACGCCTGAAAGCCGAACGGCTTCGTCTTTGCGGCGTCGATGACTTCCCACACGTCAATGCCCATCTTGTCGAAGAGCACCTTCAGTTCGTTGACCAGTGCGATGTTCACGCAGCGGTAGGTGTTCTCCAGAATCTTGCAGGCCTCGGCGATCTCGGCGCTGCTGACGGGGATGACCTTCACGATCGCGTGGGAATAAAGTTGCTCGGCCAGCTTGCCGCTGATGGGATCGAGGCCGCCGACGACCTTCGGAATTCGCTGAGCCGAGAAGTCCGGGTTGCCCGGGTCTTCCCGTTCGGGACTGAAAGCCAGAAAGAAATCACTGCCAGACTTCAAGCCCGTCCGGCTGAGGATCGGCAGGACGACGTCGCGGGTCGTCGTCGGATACGTCGTGCTTTCGAGCACCACGAGTTGCCCCGGTCGCAGCGCGGCGCGAATCGACTCGGTCGTCCCCACGATGTACGACATGTCGGGATCGCGGCTCTCGTTGAGCGGCGTCGGCACGCAGATCAGGATGCAGTCGGCTTCTTTGAGGCGGCTCATGTCGCACGTCGGCTCGAATTGCTTCGACGTCAACCACTGGGCGATCATCTCCGACGGAATATGCTGGATGTAGCTTTTGCCTTGCAGCAGCGTCTCGACCTTGCGTTGGTCGATGTCATAGCCCATCGTGCGGAAGCCCGCCTTGATGAAGGCATTCAGCAGCGGCAGACCGACATACCCCAAGCCGATCACACCTACGACCGCGCTCTTGTCGCGGATTTTCTGTTCGAGCACTGCGTGCATGTCTCACCATCCGTGTTGCCAAAATAGGTAGGAGGCGCACTCTTGAAGCGCCTGACAAAACGCCACCCCGCTCGCCGGGGTGGTTCCCGCGCTCTGCAGCTAGTCGTTTTCTTCGGAGAATTCCGTAGCTGCCGAGCGCGGGAACCACCGAGATGAACTCGGTGGCGAACTTTTGCGGAGTGACGGGCAAGAGTGCCCATCCTACTTCGGAGTCACAATGGAATGTACCAGTGCCCCAAATCCGCCGCAATCACAGGTTTTTCGGCGATTCGTCGAGCAGTTCAGTAATCGCGGCTTCGACGTCGTCGAACGTGAACTGCGTGTCGGCGTCAGGGTCAATCGCGAATGTCTTCCGCAACTTTCCGGAGCGGTCAAAAACCCGCAGGCACGGGAGCGCGCCGCCGGGGATGTCGAACGCTTCAAAGGACTCGTCGCTCGCCCCTCCTTGGCTGCGCAAGTTGACGAAGGTGGCTTGCTGCTCGACCAAGAATTGCTCGACCTTGGCCTGATCCTCTTTGTCATCAAACGCGACCGAGACGACCGCCAATCCTTGCAATTTGTACTGGCGGCTGAGTTCGACCGTATGTGGGAATTTCTTGCGGCAGGGAGCGCACCACGTCGCCCAATAATCGACGAGCACGACTTGGCCTTTGTGCTTCGCGATCACCGCGTCAAAGCCAGCTCGATCGGCGACCTGAACCGAAACTTCATCGGCCGTTGTCGCGTCGGGTTTGTCTGTTTCGGTCTGGGAGTTTGTCGAAAGATCTGGCTCCGACTGCGGACCGGGGACTTCGTCGGAGTGTCCGTTCGGGCGAAACGCGCGCGAGTCAGTCTTCCCGGAGCTTGTCGATGAGTCGCCGCAACCGAGGCAACAGCTCGCGCACAAGGCCACAGTCAATATGAAGACCCGCATGATTCGCTCCTTCTCGTCGAATGGGTCAGGCCCGTCCTACTTGTAGTCAATTTCACAGCCGAATTGTCGTGATTCGGTCACTACTGGCTCTTTGCCGACGAGCAGGGCGTCGACGGCGTCTCGCAAATAGCGGGTGGTGACTTTGGTCGATTCCTGATGGTCGTCGATCTTGCCCATATACGCGACGCGGCGTTGGCCGTCGAGCACGAACACGTGCGGAGTGCAGGTGGCTCCGTAGGCCTGCGCGATCTTTTGGCTGGGGTCGTGCAAGTACGGAAAGTTGTAGCCGCGTTCGGACGCTCGAATCTTCATTTGTTCCAGGCGATCCGATTCTTGCTGGCTGACGCTGATGGCCACGAACTGAATGCCTTGGTCGCGGTAGTCATCGACGAACTGGATCAGCCGACTTTCATAAGCCTTCACGACGGGGCAGTGATTGCAGGCGAAGACGACGACGACCAACTTGGCTTCTTTCAGATCGTCCAGGCTGTGCTGTTTGGCATCGACGCCGGCAAGGTTCTTCCACGCAGGAGCCGGCTTGCCGATATCGAGAACTTTGTTGAACTTCGCGGCATGGAGCGGTGTCGCGGAGACGATAGCCAGCACCGTGGTGAGCACTAAGTAGACCCGCAGTGATGATTGGGTGGGTGGCACGCCCTGAGTCATCGAAGGGCGTGGGCAATTACCACGCCCTTCGCAAAGCCTCAGGGCGTGCCACCCAATTTCTTCTGCGGGTCTACTTAGCAGCCTGACACTAACCCGACGCGCAAGCGAGGTATCGGAGTCTTCTCTCCCATTCGTTCCTCGCTGACGCTTCGGGTTAGTTTCCAGATTCATGGCCCGGCAGACGCGCATTACCCCTCTCCCTAGCCCTGTTCCCGAAGGGGCGAGGGAACCTGACATTGGCAAACGCACGATCTTCATTTGGTTTTCGCAGTCGTTTTGGATTTCGTCGTGGTCGTCACGGCTTTGCTCGCGGGAAGTTGTTTGAGCAGCGCCTTGTATTTCTCGACTCGGTCGGGACCGTCAAGACTCGGACTGAGCGCCAGCGCGCTGTTGAGCAACTGGGTGGCCTGCGTGTTTTTCTCGGCGTTCTTTTGAGCCACCAGGCACAGGGCGCAGTTGTAGATGACTTCGTAGTACGCCGGCGGCTTCTTGCCTGGCTGGTTTTGGAGTTTCAGACGGATGTTAGTCCACCATTTAACGGCCTCGTCGTAGCGCTGGGGGTCTTTCTCCGCCAACGCTTGCAGGATGTGTCCCTTTTCCATGAGCGGTTCGAGGGCGTTCGGTTGGTCCTTCAGCAAGGCATCGACCTGTTTCAGAGCCTCATCAAACTCTCCTTCCGCACGGAGCAATCCAATGAGTTGCGCGCGAACATTGATCAATGCCTTGGCCGCCTGTTTCTTGAAGGCCGGATCGTTGTCGGCTCGAACGACGATAATTTGGAGTTGCTCGCGAGCCTTGTCGGTCAAGCCGGCTTCGGCGCAGCTTTCGCCCAGGAAGACCAATCCGGCGAGATCGAACTGCTTTCGCACGGCGAGCTGCGTGAGGAACTCCGTGTATCTCTTGCGGGTTTCAGCTTCGTCCAACTTCGCCTTGTCGAGATTTTCCGCATCCGCCGTGTTCTGTTCGGCGGCGATGGCCACGGCGGCTTTCTGTTTCCATTCGCCACGCAGCAGCCGCGAGAATTCAACCAATACTCCGTTGATCGGCGGGACGTCTTCGCCTCCCGCGAGGAGCAGCGTGCCGACATCGCGAGCCTTCGCGAGTTCGTTCAATGCGGCATACGACCGCACCGCCGAGATAAAGACTCGCAACGTGAACTTGTCGATCGCCATCGGCGGTTTGTCTTTGACGAGCAGCACCAAGGGGTCCAGTAACTTGCTGGCCTCTTCGGGTTGCCCGCCTTCGAGGTGCATCTCGGCCAGCAGCAGTCGCGTCTCCTGCAATTGCTGCGGAAGATCTTGTCCCGTCTGGACCTTTTGTTGCGCAGCGAAACTTTGCTTCACCAGTTCGACCGCTGTAGCACGGTGAGCCTTACTTTCCGCGACCTTGGCAGGGTCGTCCTTCTGTTTGCCGGTCGCGAAGTACAACTGCCAGTGCGTTTGACCGGCGAGATGCAGCGAGATCGGATGCCGATCCGACGCCGGATTGACGCTGACAAATGTCGTGATCGCGCCGGCGAGATCGCCTTGAATGAGTTTCAATTTGCCGCTGGCAATGCGGGCGTCGTCAGCTTCGGCGTGCTGCGGGAATTGCTGAAGCAGGAACCCAGTGGCAGCGTTGATCCTCTCCAGCGCGGGGTTGTCGCGGGTTTGGCCGTACAGGTACAGGGCCACGTTGACCGCCAGCGCGGCGGCGGCGGGAGCCTTCGTAAAGGTCGGGTTCTCCTTCGCCAGATTCAGCGCCGTGTCATACGACTCCGCCGCTTTGCCAACCATGTACTGTGCCCATGCGAGCGCGAAGCGGCAATTGAGCACGCGGTTCTTGTCTTTCACGTCGGCACTCAACTCGATGGCTTTCGTGTACGCCTTCTCGGCTTCTTGCCAGTTGGCTTTCGCATCGGCAACCGCGGTCGCCTCACCGGCGGCTTTGGTGGCGGCATCGCCAATCGCGATCGCCTCGTCAAATGTGCTGATCGGCGCCTCTTCTCCTTGTCCGGAGCTCATGCGTTTCAACAGGATCGCGTCCTTTTGGAATTCGCCGGGTGTTGCGGCGCAGTCGGCGATGAGCGTTCTTGCTCGTTGCTTCAGCGTGGCGGCGTCGAGCGCGGTGGTCGTTAAACCGCGTTCCTTCAAGGACCGTTCCA
>CAYSHJ010000121.1:0-2355 GCA_964430385.1 uncultured Planctomycetaceae bacterium | reverse complement strand
AATGCGAATCATGGTGTGTGGGTGTCTGACGCCAACTCGCGAGTCGTGTCCGCTGGCGGTCAGATCCAGATTTCCGGGCAGGGCGGAAATGGGAGTCTGGATACCAATATTGGAGTTGAAATTCGGGGCGGTGCTATGGTTGAAGCCACCGGGGCTGCCGAAATCATTGTGGAGGGAATCGGGGGTGGAGGCACGGATGCCAACGTCGGCGTCCGAGTGATCGATTCCAGTTCCCACCTATCCGCCGTCAACGGCGACATTCAAATGACCGGGCAAGGTGGCAATGGTTCCGGAGCATTCAACATTGGCGTTTCGGTTCAGGGAGGCGGTGCAATCCTGTCTTCCGGCTCTGCGAAGATCACCATCGACGGAACTGGTGGTGCCGGAACGTTTGCAAATATCGGTGTGTGGGTCGTCGACTCGGGTTCGAAAATCACCTCCATTGATGGTGATATTCAGGTAACCGGACAGGGTTCGACGAGCGGTACGGGTGGTTCGAATCAGGGTGTCACTCTGCAGCTCGGGGGCATCATCGAGTCGACGGGCAACGCGAAGATTACCGTGACTGGTACGGGCGGAACGGGCGATTTCAGCGAAGTCGGTGTCCGTGTGCTGGATAATGGGAGCCGAATCACGTCGCAGTCTGGTGACATCGTGGTGACTGGTACGGCCGGCTCTGGTTCTTCGAGCAGTGGCATTCGTGTCTCGAACGACGGTGGCATCGCGGCGAGTACGGGCATCACGCTGATCAGTGACAGCATTTTCTTAGACACATCAACATCGAGCGTGAATGCCGGCTCAAATTCCGTGGCCATTCATCAACGCACCATTGGTGTCGCCATCGACCTGGGCGCGGCGACCGATCCCAGCGACGGCCCGCTCAGCCTGAGCGACGCCGAACTCGACCGCGTCACCGCCGGCACGATCAGCATCGGCGACTCGAACACTGGCGCCGTCACGTTTAGTGCGGCCATCGCGCTGGCCAACTCGGACACGCTCGAAGTCATCACCGGCAGCACGATCAACGACACGGGTAGCTCGACGGTCTTCACCAACACGAGCCTGGCCCTGAACGCGGCGGCAGGCGTCGGCACCACGAGCACGCTCAACGTCGCGGTCTCGAACCTCGCGGCAATAGCAGGGGCCGGCGGCATCAGCGTCACGAACACGGGCAACGTTGATCTGACCACGGTCGGCGGCGTGACCGGTGTTTCGGCGGTGTCGTCAAACGTGTTGATCGCGGCCGCTAGCTCGATCAATGTCAGCCAGCCGGTGTCTGCGACGGGCAGCGGCACAATCACGCTCGATGCCCAGGGAGGCGACTCGGGCGACATCGCGGTGAACGCCGCGATCACATCAGCCACCGGACTGATCACGCTGCGGGCCGACAACGACATCACCGCGAACTCCGCCGGCAGTTTGGCCTCGACCTCCGGCGGCGCCAGCCTCATCGCCAACGACGACGGCAACACGACTGGGAACATCACGGTTGCCGGCAACATCGACGGCGGCAGCGGGCTGGTCTCGATGAGCCTGGTCGAGACCACGGGCACGATGAGCGGCGTCGTATCGGGCAGCGGCGGGTTCACCAAAGCTGGGGCCGGTACGCTCACGCTCTCGGCCAACAACACCTACAGCGGCACGACCACCGTGAGCGGCGGCACGCTGCTCGTCAACGGCTCGACGGCCGCCAGCAGCTCCGTCACGGTCAACAGCGGCGCGACGCTGGGCGGCACTGGTGCCGTCGCTGGTTCGGTGACGGTCAACAGCGGTGGCAGGGTCGCGCCCGGCACCAGCCCAGCGATCCTGGATAGCGGCGCGGCCTCGTTTGTGGGTGGGGCCGCGTTCGACATCGAAATCGGCGGTGCGACGGCTGGCGACGGGGCCAGCTTCCACGATCAGCTCAATGTGACAGGCACGGTCTCGATCGCTTCGAACGTCTCGCTGCACCTGTCGTCTTTCGGTGGCTACACGCCAGAGGTCGGCGACAACTACGTGATCCTCAAGAACGATAACGTCGACGGATACGCGGGCGTCGGAAGGTTCGTGGCCGGTGCAGGCAGCGACCTCGTCGCTGGCACGCCGCTCAGCGAAGGCACGCAGATCAGCAGCAACTTCCTGGGCAGCGGCGAAAAGGCGTTCATCACGTACCACGGCGGCGACGGTAACGACGTGAGCATCGTCGTGGTCGCCACCGTGAACGTGGCGGTATCGCCCAGCAGCGTGAGCGAAGACGGGACGACAAACCTCGACTACACCTTTACTCGGACCGGCAGCACCGCCGCGACGCTGACCGTCAATTTCTCGGTCGGTGGCACGGCGACCTTTAGCTCCGATTACTCCCAGACCGGTGCG
>CAYSHJ010000120.1:0-7437 GCA_964430385.1 uncultured Planctomycetaceae bacterium | reverse complement strand
TCTGATCAGTCAGCACGCAGACTTCGCGAGCGTTCGGTGCCCACACGCCGAAGCGAGCACCGTCGATGCCGTCGACTCGATCCAGGTGAGCTCCCAAGTGGCAAAACATCGCGGCTTGTTTTCCGTCAGACGGGGGAATCGGTGGCGTCGCTGATTGCAACAGACGACGCTCGTGTCCTGCGGGTCTATTTTCTCGCCACGGTACCGTAGCTTGGCGGCGACGCAGTCGAGTGTACACGTTTTCGTCCATGATTCCTGTCGGTCCCTCTCGGTCTCTCTGGTTCCCAAGCACCGCCTGGGGACGCCGTTCCGGAAGCTCCGCTTTCGGCTGCCAAAATGTCGAACCGTGCCTCGCGAAGCGGAGCATCGAAAAAATCCGTTCCCGAGTCGAGCTTGGGAACACGCACGCTCGCGCGAAGGTTACTTCGGCACGTCCGCTGAGACTCTTGAAATCGATTTCGTCCGGCCAGCTCATTCGACCGCGCCGGCGGTACGGTGGCGAAATCATTCTCGCAAAATTGCCTCAAGTTTCCGGGATTCCACCAGCTTGTCCCGGCAGGCTTCCCAGCTTCTCCACCTGGAAAACTCTACCAGTCGCGCAGTCTTCAACAATCGCAGCGGCGGCACTGTAGGTGGTTCACTAAAACGACTCAAGAAATCATCTCAGTCGCCGCAGTGGGGTTTAGACTTGTCTCGCCGAAATGTGCCGCAACGCTTCGATGCGGTTCCTCGTCAACTTCGAGGCGGCAGGGAGACCGATCGTGGACGTTCATCGCAAAGTGATTTTGATCGTTGGCCCATTGCTGCTGATCTTCGCGTGTTACCTGCTGTCATCGGGAAATGGCAGCGACTCCCGGAGATCCGCGGATCAAACACCGTCCGCGGCGATGGTCGAATCGACTCGCAAGGCCGATGCAAACTCGCCGCTGCAGCGTGAGTGCGAGTTCGCCGCGAATGAGTTGCTGACTCAATTGGATCCTTCCTATTCGCTGCTCGTGCGGCCGCCGTACGTCATTGCGGGAAACCTGTCTGACGAAATGCTCGAACGGTTGCATCGCGACGTCATCCACCCGACGGAGCAAGCATTGTCCGTCAGCTTCTTTGATCAACGGCCGACCGCGCCCATCAAGATCGTGGTGTTCGCGACGGAATCAGACCTGCGAGATTTCGCCCGCCGTGTCGATCGCCGGCAGCCGGATTCGTATTACGGCTACTATTTGCGATCGCAGCGTCGGATCGTCGTCAACATCTCGACGGGAGCCGGCACGCTGGCGCATGAATTGACGCATGCGTTGTCGCACTTCGACTTTCCCAACATGCCGGAGTGGTTCGACGAAGGACTGGCGTCGCTGTTCGAGCAAAGCGACTTTTCCGACAACAGCCGCCGGCTGGCGGGAGCCGACAACTGGCGCGTGCATCACGTGTTGCGAGCACTGCACGACAATCGCTTGCGTCCCACGGCCGAACTGCTCAGCGACCGGGGCCTGCGTTCGGAGCATCAGACGATTGATTACGCTCATGCTCGATACATCTGCTTGTACCTGCAAGAACAGCAACTTCTGGAGCCATACTATCGCAAGCTGCGCGCTCGCGCGGAACACGATCCGCACGGCCTCAACACGCTGCTGGAACTGCTGTCGCTCGACACGAGCAGCGATCTGGATACCGACTTTCGCCGCTGGGTCGTGAAGTACCACAAGGCTCAACGGCAAAAAACGGTTCGCCGCGACCGATCCACGTTATCGATGATGCCGGCGTCGGAGTTCGCTAAAGAGCCGGCTGTAGGCACGCTGGATCGGGTCGGGCTGCGCGGCTCGCGCTGACGCATCGCTGACGCGCGGCGGATTTCGCAAACGAGAATCCGCGGTCGCAGGCTGTCGTTCGACTTCGTTCCGCCGCTCAGGCACGTGCCGCGATTCGTCGTCGAATTCGGCCCGCGGGCTGTGATCGGACTCCGGTTGCACGATGTCGAATGGGTGAATGTCTTCAGGCAGGTCGTTCCATTCGTGTCCTGATTGAGTTTCCTCGTCGCGCGGCCGTTCTAAGGAAATCGACGGCTGGCCGGATGCCGGCGTACGGTCGAGCGACGCTTGTTGCGCGTCGAGGTAGAGGTCGAGCACCTCAGCTCCGATTTGCTCCTCAATCCCGTCTTCTTCGAGCGTGGCTTGCAGCAACTCCGAAGGCAGATGCCGCTCGTGTCTCGGCAACGGCGACGGCGACGGTATTCGAGGCTCGGACTCGGCGTCGTCGTGCTGTGGGAAATCGTCACGATTGACCGATGCTTGTGGAACCATTCGGTCGGCGCGAGGCGACCGCGAGATTGTTTCGACAACACCGCCCAAGACCGGCGTGATCTCTGACGCCGCGTTGAAGCGTGCCTTGAGTCCGGGTTTCTGATGCGTTTGAGTCGGAGAAGTCATTTCCTGTTCCGTCATTATTGAAGGCCCAGGCCTCGCGTCCGGACGGGGGTGTGGTGTGTTGACGTTCCAGGCGATTCCCGCGGTCGAAGCGCCGCTCTCAATTTGCACGTAGCGATCAATGACCGGTTCTTCCTCGAACACTCCGTTGTCGGCAGACTCGCATGACCGCGCGAGCAGATTCCAGACCGGCTCGGCAGGCTCATTTTGGTCGAGTGGCACGACGTGTTGAGGAGCCACGTATTCGTCGCTGCTTCCGGTTGAGTCGCATTCAACTTCCTCGGAATGACCTTCGGGCCAATCCGCCGATTTCGCCAGTTCCGCCACATTATCCAGCAGGTCATCGACCTGCAGAGTGCGCGCGGTTTGCTCCTGCCAATCGTCCCGCAGGCAAGAGATCTGCTCCGTATCTTCGCCATCTTCGCCGATTTCGATCGCGGCACTCGCTCGGCTGAAGTCGGGAGCCTCCCACGATTCCGCGCTGAACATCGGCCGCGAGGAAAATGCCATCTCTTGGTCTGCCGTCTCCGGTTCGCGAGACGTCACAGGCTCCGTCGTGAGCGGCTCGATGTCCGCTTCGCTCGCCGCCGGACGCGACAGGCCGCGATAGATCTTGCCGCCGAAAATCGGGTCGTGCCAATTCAACGGCAATTGTTTGAGGTCGTCCAATGCCTGGCGTGCGATGTCGGCCGTGACTGGACGACATTCGCCGACGTACCCCAGCAGCAGGCTGTGATCGGCTAGATGATTTAAACACCGCGGCGAGCCGTCGGCGGCCTTCGCGATGAACACCAACGCATCGTCGGAGAATAGCTCATCGATATGCCCGCCCGCGAAATCCACGCTGGCTCGCAAGTACTCGATCGACTCGGCTTGTGTCAGCGGCGTCAGTTCGACTTGGCAGCAGACGCGCTGATTGAACGCCGACAACGTGGGATCGGCCAGTCGCTCTTCGAGGTCGCGATCACCAATCAGCACGACACGTGTGAGCGGCTCGCCGCGATCGGCCAGCATCGACATCAGCCGCAACTCGTCCAACAGCGGTTCGCTGAGCTTGTGAGCCTCGTCCAAAATCACGACCAGCGCTTGATGCTCGGCACGCAAAGCCTTGAGCGCGGACGCCAGTTCCAATCGCAGCTCTTGTTCCGCCAGCCGGATGTACGGCCGATGAAGTTCAAATAAGATCGCTTGCAACAACGCTCGACGCGTCGGAAACGCCGAGTGGTTGACAAACGCGGTTTGAAACGTGGGCTGCAATTCGAACGCTAACCGTAGACCAAGCAAAGTCTTGCCTAATCCCGCATCGCCCGTCAGCACGCCGATCCCTTGGCCGCGCTCACAACTGATCGCCAGCGCGTCCAAGGCGGCTTGCGGCCCTTCCAGTGGCACAAAGCAACTGGCGTCCGGTGTGGCGGAAAACAGTCGACGTTTGAGGCCGAAAAACTCTTCATACATGGCGAGTCCTTTCGCATGGGATAGACAGCATGATCGAACTCCGGTTGTTACGAGCTTGAGGGGTTCTCCGGTTGCCAGCCTGCGGTCACAGCGATGCTGCCGAGACTTCGGTCTGTGCCGCCTCGCCGTATTACCGGCATTTGACAAGCCGGGCAAAGTTTGCGGGCAAGCCGAACCACTTTCCCGCTTTCGCGGCCCAGCTTCGCGACGTAGAATGCAAGCGACTTCGCGAATGTCGCGAACACACCGACGGCCCGTGGTAACCCAGGCATGTCTGAAGCCACTCTGCTCTTTGAGAATCAAGACCTCATTCGCACTCTGTTTGGAGATCGTGACCGACACCTGCGCAAAGTGCGCGATTCGGTCGGCATCGAGGTCGTGATTCGTGGCGATGCTCTTCATCTGTATGGCTCGGACGTTCAAATCGAGCGCGGTCGATCGATCTTCACGGAGTTGCAAACGATCATCGCCAAGCATGGACTGCTGCGCGACATCGAGGTCGCACGCGTGATCGAACAGCACTCCAATGGCGGTCACGGAAATGGCACGGAAATCGGCAGCGGACTCCGAGCCAAGGCCAGCACGCCGGCCGGCGGCATTGAACTGTTCGAGAAAGCCAAAAAGATTCACCCGCGCACGGCCGGGCAGTTCGAGTACGTCGAAGCGATTCGCCAAAACGACATCGTGCTGTGTGTTGGCCCGGCGGGATCGGGCAAGACGTATCTCGCGGTCGCGATGGCGGTGAACTCGCTGCGACAAGATCAGGTTCGCAAGATCGTGCTCGTGCGCCCGGCCGTCGAGGCGGGCGAACGGCTGGGGTTTCTGCCGGGCGATATCAATTCGAAACTCAATCCGTACCTGCGGCCGTTGCTGGATGCGCTCAACGACATCCTGTCCTTCGACCAGGTGAAGCGTTACCTCGAAAGCGACGTGATCGAGATCGTGCCGCTGGCCTACATGCGTGGCCGCACGCTCAACAACACGTTCATGATTTTGGACGAGTCGCAAAACACGACTGTCACGCAAATGAAAATGTTTCTGACCCGCATGGGCCAGGATTCCAAGATCGTTGTGGCGGGCGACGTCACGCAGATCGACCTACCTCCGCAGGTTCCGTGCGGGATGATCGACGCCGTGGGGCGGCTGGGACACCTGCCGGGACTGTCCGTCGTGCATTTGACCACGCGCGACATCGTGCGGCATCGACTGGTGGGTGAGATTGTCAAAGCCTACGATGATGATCACCGCGGACATGGCGGCAATACCCGTCGCAAATAGGATCCCTAGGGGGAATCGGGCGAGTCACTCGCGGTTCCCCGAGTTCAATTCTCAAGCAAAGCCTGACCGGCTTTGCTGGCAACATGATTTTCTTCGGGCCAGTTTCGTTCCGACGCAAGCGTTCCTCGCGAGTATCGACCTTGCGTGAGACGTCGTATCTGCGACGCATCGGCGAGGCACTGACCGATCGCAGCGTCCTGTTGCGGTTGCTGTTGTGCCTGTTGGCGATTGCGGCGGTGCTGTTCGCGGTCGAGGCGTGGCGCACGCCGTTCACGTACCGGCTGGGAGACCATCAGCCGCACGGCGTGCTGGCTCAAGTCTCGTTTCGACGGATCAACCGGTTCGAGACCGACCGGGCTCGCGCGCAGAAAGAAGATCAAGTGCCGTTCGTCTTCCGGTTGGAGCCGACGTCGCCACGCGAAGTGCTGGCGACGTTGAGGTCCGACCTGGAGGAGCTGGCTCGTTCCGAGACTCTGGAAGCCGTGCGATCGCACACACGCACGGCATTCGGTCTGTGGGCCGAGGGCGATCGGCCGATGCCCGGCAAATCGCTGGACGAGCAGGAGCGCGAATTCAAGATGCTGCGCGCCGCGATTTACGCGGGCGGCAAGTTTGATCCCGAAGCGGTCGACGCCAACTTGCCTCCGCCGGACGACATGGCCGATCGCATCACGCTGTTGCTGGACGACGTGGCCTTGTTCTTGAAGCCACTGCAAAAGTGCGGCGTCGTCGACCCGTTCGAGCTGGATCGCCAAAAAATTCGCGCCGATCAAAAGCTGGCGATTCTACGTGTCGACGATCCGCAATCGCGCGAGATCGTGTCACGGTCGGACGTCGTCCTGGACGACTTGTTGCGCGAAGACGGTTCATTGGGGCGAAGCTGGACGCAGTTCCCACGCTTGGCCGTCCTGCGATCGCAGTTGGAGCGTTGGTTGCGAGCGAATCACAGTTCGCTGGCGATGCTGCGATTCGATTCCAAGGAAACGCGCGACGCACGTGACCAGGCACGTCACGAGGTGGAACAGGTCACGGACCCGTACCTCAAGGGTGATCTGCTGGTCATGCCCGGCGGTGTCATCGACGAGACGGCGCTCGACATGTTGCGCGACGAGCACGCTGCCGTTGAACAGCTCGTGCCGATTCGCGAGCGGATCATCCGCGTGGCGACGGTGTTTTTCCTGGTCTTCGTGTTGGCGGTGCTCAACGGCTACTACATCGTTCACAGCGACGTGCGATTGGTGCAAAACCTCAGTGCCTTGAGCGTCTATCTCGGCGCGATCGTGCTGGCGGCGTTCCTGGGCCGAGTCCTGTCGTTTGATCCGTGGCGAGCCGAAATTATCCCGTTGATCGTCACGGTGATGGTCTTGGCGATTTCATACAACCAAGAGCTGGCCGCGTCGACGGCATTCACACTCAGCCTGCTGCTGACTCTGTCCACCGTTGGTGACGTTGGCGAAATGGTGGTGTTGATGAGTGTCGCCTCAACCGCCGTGATGCCACTTAGCCGAGTCTCGTCCCGGTCGTCGCTGATCAAGATTGGTTTCTGGTGCGGGGTCGTGTATTGCCTGATGACTTGGGGTACGACGATTGCCAAGACACACTCGCTGGACGTGCTGTGGCACGATCACACGTTGTTGCTGCACAGCCTGCGCGGCGCGGGCTGGTGTCTGGCCGCCGGCTACATCGTCGCCGGCAGCTTGCCTTTCATCGAAGCCACGTTTGGCATTGTCACCGATATCAGCTTGCTCGAATTGAGTCACGTGTCGCACCCACTGCTGCAAGAACTCGTGCGTCGAGCGCCCGGAACGTACAACCATTCGATTACCGTGGCCACTCTCGCCGAAGCGGCCGCCGAGAAGATCGGCGCCAACGGTTTACTGGTTCGCGTGGGCGCGTACTTTCACGACATTGGCAAGATGCTCAAGCCCAGCTATTTCATCGAAAACATGGGCGAAGGAGACGCCAGTCGGCATGAACATTTGAATCCGGCGATGAGCACGCTGATTATCATCGGCCACGTGAAAGACGGCGTCGATCTGGCCGAGCAGCATAACTTGCCGCGGCCGATGATCGATTTCATCGAACAACATCACGGGACAACGCTGGTCCAATACTTCTATCACGCCGCATCCAGGGCCGCCGAGCAGCAGCAGGACTCGATCGAAGTCGAAGAATCGTCGTTCCGGTATCCCGGGCCGAAGCCGCAGACTCGTGAATCGGGCGTCTTGATGTTGGCCGACGCCGTCGAAAGCGCCAGCCGCACCCTCAGTGATCCGACCTCGAAACG